>JAKEHF010000130.1 GCA_022615295.1 Actinomycetota bacterium
CCGGCTCTCGACCGGCGAGGTGGTCGACCCAGCCTGGACCCGCTTCTCCTATCCGACCCGCTGGCGTTACGACCTCCTCCGTGGCCTCGTCTATCTCTGCGAGGCCGGAGTCGATCCTGATGAGCGTGTGAGTGAGGCGAATCGGGCTCGTCGATACGAGGCGTGACTCAAACGGGCGGTGGCTGCTCGACCACACCCATCGTGGTGACGTGCACTTCCACATGGAGGAGGAGGGCCAACCGAGCCGTTGGAACACACTGCGAGCCATGCGGGTGTTGGAATGGGCCGGCCTCCCCATGTCACCCCATCGGGGGTGAGTGGCCGGGTGCATCGGTAGGTTCAGGCTGTGCGTGTCGCCACCTGGAACGTCAACTCGCTCTCGGCCAGGCTTCCCGCCGTCGAGAGATGGCTGGAGCGAGCCGACCCCGACGTCCTTCTCATGCAGGAGACCAAGCTCGCCGACGAGCAGGTCCCCGAGCTCGTCTTCCGCATGGCCGGCTACGAGATGGCGCATCACGGCGAGGGACGCTGGAACGGGGTGGCCATCGCCAGCCGGCACCCCATCACCGAGGTGGTGACCAACTTCGGTGACGGGCCGGTCCGTGACAGCCGGGGCCGAACCGAAACTGAGGACGACTTCGACCCGTTCGACGAGGCGAGGATGATCGCCGCCGTCACCGGTGGGATACGTTTCGTGAGCCTCTACGCACCCAACGGGCGGGTGGTGGGCTCCCCGTTCTACGAGGGGAAGCTCGCCTGGTTCACCCGGCTCAGACGATGGCTCGACGAGAGCCGCTCACCCGACGAGCTGCTGGTCCTCGGCGGCGATCTCAACGTCACCCCCGGTGACCAGGACGTGTGGAACTCCGACGCCGCCCACGGTGGCACCCACGTCTCCGAGCCGGAGAGGGCGGCGCTGGCCAGCCTCCGGGACTGGGGTCTGACCGACGCCTATCGTCTCCGCCAGCCCGGTCTGGGCCGTTACACGTGGTGGGACTACCGGGCCGGGATGTTCCACAAGAACATGGGGATGCGTCTCGACCTTCTCTACGTCACTCGACCCCTGGCCGACCGGGTGATATGGGCCGAGATCGACCGTGAGGCCCGCAAGGGCCCTCCCACGCCGTCCGACCATGCCCCGGTGGTCACGGACCTCGACGAGCCGGGCACCCCGTTCGACCCGGGTTGGGAAGCAGCCCTGGAGCGCATCGCCAAACGCACCAGGCCCCGCTGACCGTCACGCTTCGTGGGCATGGTCGATCCTCTTCATCATCTCGTGGTCGATGAGGTCCTCGTAGTCGGGGTGACGTCTGATGAAGGCGGCGACATAAGGGCACAGCGGTACCACCGACCCTCCATGGGAGCGGACGTCGTCGAGAGCCTCACGCACCAATGAGGTTGCCAGGCCACGGCCCTCGTGCTCCGGGTCGATCTCGGTGTGGACGAAGAAGTGACGACCCCCACGCAGGTGATACTCCGTGAAGCCGACTACCTGACCGTCGACCTCCACGACATAACGGTGGTTGTCAGCGTCGTGACGCACCACATGGTCGGGATCCATCGGGCCATTATGGACTTGGTGCCGGGGGGTGCCGAGGCGAGATATCCTCGCTCAATGCCGTTTCACCCCGTTCTGTGGAGATCCTTGGCGATGCCTCCGTCAAAGACCTTCACAGAATGGTCTGGGGGCGCCGCACTTGGCGTATGAGATCCCCCCCGACGGGGTCCGGATGGGTGAGGACGGGGTGGTCAGATGCTGGTGGTCTGGCGACGACCCGCTCTACACCGTCTACCACGACACCGAGTGGGGACGGCCAGTCGTCGACGACCGTCGTCTCTTCGAGAAGATCTGTCTCGAGGGCTTCATGTCCGGTCTGAGCTGGCTCACCATCCTCCGCAAGCGAGAGCGCTTCCGGGAGGTCTTCGACCGGTTCGAGCCGGAGAAGGTCGCCTCCTACACCCCGGCCAAGGCGGAGGCCCTGCTCCAGGACGCAGGGATCGTGAGGAACCGGGCCAAGATCGAGGCCACGATCGACAACGCCCGGCGCTGTCTCGAGCTGATCGACGACGTCGGGAGTCTTGCCGCATATGTGTGGTCCTACGAGCCTGCGACCAAGGATCGCCGGGCGTTGCTCGACTGGCAGGGACTTCTCGATCTCGGCGTCGCCGACGAGGCCACGGCGATGAGCAAGGACCTCAAGAAGAGGGGTTGGAGATTCGTCGGCCCCACCACGATCCACTCGATGATGCAGTCGGTGGGTCTGGTCAACGACCACATGAGCGCATGTGAGACATGGGAACCGGTCGAGGCGGAGCGTCAATCCCTGGAACGACCCCTCAAGACCGCCTAGAACGACCTCTCAAGACGCCCAGACTCACCCCGATAACTCAAGGGCATGTGGTCCCGTCGCGCCCTCGTCGCCCTCGTGGTCTCCGCCCTCGCCCTGCCGGCGGGGGCAGCCGAGACGGTGGGCCTCGTCGATCCGGCCACCGGTCTCTGGTACCTGCGTGACGAAGAAGGGGTGGTAACCGGGTTCTACTTCGGAAACCCGGGTGATCACCCGTTCGTCGGCGACTGGGACTGTGACGGTGACAACACACCGGGCCTGTATCGACGGTCCGACGGGTTCGTCTATCTCAGGAACTCCAGCAGCCAGGGCGTCGCCGACATCAAGTTCTACTTCGGCATCCCCGGCGACCTCCCCCTCGCCGGTGACTTTGACGGCGACGGATGCGACACGGTGTCCATCTACCGCCCATCCCAGGCACGGATCTACGTGGTCAACCGCCTCGGCTCGAACGGTGGTGGTCTGGGCGCCGCCGACTACAGCTACCTATTCGGCAACCCCGGTGACAAACCCTTCGTCGGCGACTTCAACGGGGACGGGATCGACACCGTCGGACTGCACAGGGAATCCACCGGCTACCTCTACTTCCGGCAGACGAACACTCAAGGAGTGGCGGACCAGCAGTTCTATTTCGGCGATCCGGGCGATCGTCTCGTGGCCGGTGACTGGGGGATAGTGGACGAGGTGGACACCCCGGCCGTGTTCCGTCCTTCGACAGCCATCTTCTACTTCCGTCACACCAACACCCAGGGCAACGCCGACCATCAGTTCGGCTGGGGGGGGCCGGGTTGGCTCCCCGTCGCCGGCTCCTTCGGAGACCTGCCCGGCACCGGACCCGGGTCGTCGTGCCCGGTGCTCCCCGCCGACAACATCTGGAATACACCCGTCGACGACCTCCCGGTGCACCCCCTATCCGGGCAGTACGTGTCGCGGATCGGGTCCGGCGCCAGCATGCACGCCGACTTCGGAAGTGGTGTCTGGCCGCTGGGGTCCGACAGCCCGATCGGGATCCCCTACGTGACGGTCGGCGCCTCCCAACCCGACGTGGCCATCCAGTTCACCAGCTGGCCCGGTGAGAGCGACCCGGGTCCCTATCCCGTCCCGGCAGATGCCCCGGTTGAGGGCGGACCCTCGGCCAGCGGTGACCGTCACGTCATCGTGGTCGACACCGCAGACTGCGTCCTCTACGAGTTGTTCTACGCCTTCCCCAATGGTGACGGGACGTGGCGGGCGGCCAACGGCGCCCGCCACGACCTCGATTCCAACGCCCTCAGGCCAGCGGGGTGGACCTCCGCCGATGCCGCAGGGCTCCCCATCTACCCAGGGTTGGTCCGCTACGAAGAGGTGGCTAGCGGGGTGATCCGTCACGCCATCAGGTTCACCGCTCCCCAGACCAAATCGGCATATGTGTGGCCGGCGCGTCATGAGGCGTCGAGCATCACCGACCCCAGCTACCCGCCCATGGGGCAACGCTTCCGGCTCAAGGCCTCCTTCGACATAAGCGGGTTCTCATCGCAGACCCAGGTCATCCTCCAGGCTATGAAGATCTACGGGATCATCCTCGCCGACAACGGCTCCCCCTGGTACATCTCGGGCGCCCCCGACCCCAGATGGGACAACGACGTGCTCCACGAGCTGCACCAAGTGGAAGGATCGGATTTCGAGGCGGTCGATGTCTCCACGCTCGTGGTCGATCCCGACAGCGGGCAGGCCGGCTGACCGATCTGTTCAAGTCCCGCTGAGGAGCCGCTCCAATTCCTTGAACGTCTCAAGGAGCGCCTCGCGCTGGTCGGCATGGAGACGCACATAGGAGCGCATCGGAGGAAAGGCCATGGCCACCAGGGCCGCCCCCATCAGCTCCACCGTGGTCCGCCATGACGCGCCGTCATGGGTCACGTCGAAGTGTGTGAAGTCGAGAGGGAGGGCCGCCGAGACGAGCACGTCGTCGGTCTCGATCACCCGTGCCAAACGCTCGGTTGACTCGCCACCCTGACGGACTCGGGCCTCGAGACCGATGCGGTGACGAGCCCCGGTGTGATGGATGCCAAGACGGGCCGGCTCCGGAAACGGGGCGCTTGTCTCGATCGTGAACCTGGCGATCTCGGTCCGGCCCAGGAACCGCCGCTCCACCCTGGCATCGACGTGCAGACTCGGCCCCCCGGCACCGGGCACGAGCGTCATCGCACCCCCGGTCCTCCTCTCCACGACATGACCGGGGAGGTCGTCGCTGACCAGGTCGAGCAACCCGTGGCTACGACCCGGTGACACCCTCCTCCCTCATGAGCTGCTCTGGCTCCACGGGCGTCCAAGGGTTGGACTTGTGCACCCCGTAGGTCCAGATGAGGGCGTAGAGAGCGCACACGCCCAGCATGATGAAGAACGGGGTGTAGATGTCGGCCCGGGTCAAGTAGGGCGGTGCGATGTACCAGGCGGCGACCAGCATCCC
>JAKEHF010000131.1 GCA_022615295.1 Actinomycetota bacterium
CGCGTGGTGGCCACAGTCGCCGGCGGACCGCACTCCCTTGCGGCCGCATTGGTGGCCCGACGGCTCGGATCGGCGTTGGGGGTCCCCAGCGAGATGGTGTCCGCGGCCGTTCCCGGCGCGGACAACTTCGGGGCCCACGAGGTGCTCGATCAGATCTCCGAGGTGGTGACCGGTCTCCCGTCCCGCGTGGTCGAGGTCGCCGGGATCGCCGAGCTCGTGGAGGGTCTCGACGACGGTGCGCTGCTCGTGTTGGGCGCCCCGGGAGGCTCCTGGCTGCAGAGGGCCATGTTCGGGCCGGGGGCCCGTCTCCGTCGCACTGCCCATGCCGGGGCGGTGGTGGTGAGGAGCGCTCCCGATCGGGTGTTCCGTTTCATGGGCGACCCGGTATATGTGGCCCCGCTCCGAGAGGCGGCCGACACCCTGATGTTCCACAAGGAGAGGACCCTGGCCGTCGCCGAGGAGGGTCGTCTGGTGGGGGTGGTGCGCCGCGACCGTCTTGTCGGCGCAGGATCGACCCTCGTCGGGACACTCATGGAGGAAGCCATCTCGGTCAAGGTCGACGAGACGCTCGCCGAGGCCATGGAGCTCGAGCCGGCGTTCGGTGAAGACCCGATTCCCGTCACCGACCACCAGGAGCACCTGGTGGGCGGTCTGTGTTTGCCGGTGGCAACATGACGGCCAGAATCGTGGCGTCATGAGCTTCCGATCGTTCATCCGGGGCCTGTTCTGGATCGCCCTAGCCCTGGCCGCCCTCTTCCACATCGCCGGTGGCTGGTACTTCTCCGACATCCTCATCGAGGACGCCTTCGTCCCCGAGCCCGACGCCATCGTGGTTCCCATAGGGGACTTCGAGATAGAAGAGGTGACCTACCCGACCGAGCTCGGCGACATGGACGCCTGGTATCTCCCCTCCACCGGGACGACCTGGGTGATCCACGTCCATGGTCTGGGTGCCACGCCTGCCGAGGCTGAGCCCCTGTTCGCCCCGTTGCAGGCTGCCGGATACCCACAGCTCAGCATCGCCTATCGCAACGACGAGGGTCAGCCCCAGGACCCGAGCGGCTTCTACCAGTACGGCACGACCGAGTGGGCGGACATCGCCTCGGCCGTCGAGTACGCCGAGGCCAACGGGGCCGAGGCCCTCGTATTCAACGGCTACAGCACCGGCGCCTCGCACATTCTCTCCTTCGTCTACCGGCACAACCTCGACCAGATACGGGGGATCGTGCTCGACTCGCCGAACATGGACCTGGGTGACACCGTCGACTTCGCCGCCTCGATGCGGGAGCTCCCGGTGGTGCCTTTCAACGTCCCACCCACCCTCTCGGCGACCTCGAAATTCGTCACCTCGCTCCGGATCGGGGTGAACTGGCAGACCCTCGACTACGTCGAGCGTGCCCAGACCTCGCTCCGGGTGCCGGTGATGATCCACCACGGCACGGCCGACGACAGCGTCCCCCTCCGCCAGTCGCAGTCGCTGGTCGAGGCGGCACCAGAGCTGGTCGACCTGGTCCCGGTCACCGGAGCCGGTCATGTCGAGTCCTACGAGGTCGACCCCGAGGGCTATCTCGCCGATGTCCTGGGCTTCCTCGACTCGGTGGCCTGAGGATCGCCGCCGGACGGTGCCCCCCTTGTCCCCGATGATCCGTCTCCATGAGGTCGGCAAGATGTTCCCTGGCGCCGCGGCACCGGCCGTCGACCGTCTCAGCCTCGACATCGAGGAGGGGGAGCTGGTCACCCTGGTGGGTCCCTCGGGCTGTGGCAAGACCACGACGCTGAAGATGATCAACCGGCTCATCGAGCCGAGCACGGGGGTCATCGAGGTCGGTGGGAGGGACGTGACGAGTCTCGAGCCACATGTCCTGCGTCGTGGGATCGGCTATGTGATCCAGCAGGTGGGTCTCTTCCCCCATCGCACCGTCAGGGAGAACATCGGGACGGTGCCAGGTCTCATCGGCTGGGACGAGCCCAGGATCTCCCAGCGGGTCGATGAGCTCGCCGAGCTGGTCGGACTCGATCAGGAGCTCCTCGACCGTTACCCGACCGAGCTGTCCGGCGGCCAGCAGCAGAGGGTGGGGGTGGCACGGGCCCTGGGTGCCGACCCCCCGGTCCTGCTCATGGACGAGCCCTTTGGTGCCGTCGATCCCATCGTCAGGGCGCGTCTCCAGGGGGAGTTCCTCGATCTGCAGCGTCGTCTCGACAAGACGGTCGTCTTCGTCACCCACGACATCGACGAGGCGGTCATGTTGGGGGACCGGACCGCCATCCTCAATGTGGGTGGAATTCTCGAGCAGTACGACACACCGGAGCGCATCCTCGCCGCCCCCGCCAACGAGTTCGTGGCGAGCTTCCTCGGCTCCGAGCGCGGGTTGCGCAGGCTCGGACTGCGACCAGTGTCCTCGGTGACGCCCGTCCAGGGCCCGGTGATCGATATCTCGGCCGACGTGTCCACGGCCCACGATGTGATGCAACGCCACGGTGTCGAATGGGTGGGACTCACCGACGGGGGCCGTCTCCTCGGCTGGGTCCCGATGTCGGAGATCGGTGATGACCTCGCCACCGCCCGGCCCAGACCCTTTCTGGTGACGCTCACTCCCACGGACTCGTTGCGCAGGGCCCTCGATGCCGTGGTCACCGGTCATGCCCAGATGGCGGTGGTGGTGGACGAAGGCGTCTACCAGGGGATGATCGACGTCGCCAAGATCGCCGCGGAGATCACCGGATGACGCTCGCCCAGGAACGTCCCACCATCGACTTCGGGTGGATCGCCGACAACCTCGACGAGATCGCTGAGGCCACGCTCGATCATCTCACTCTCACCGCGATCGCGGTCACGGCGGGTCTGGTGCTCTCGGTTGCGTTGTCACTGGTCGCTCTCCGCTGGCGGGGGACCTATGCCCCGATCACCTGGTTCACCGGTGTCCTCTACACGATCCCATCGATCGCCCTGTTCACGTTTCTCGTCCCTATCTTCGGTCTCAGGAGCATCCTCACCGCCGAGATCGCCCTCGTCTCCTACACCCTGCTCATCCTGATTCGGAACATCGTCGCCGGCATCAGAGGAGTGCCCGCCGGGGTGGTCGAGGCGTCTCGGGGGCTGGGCATGACCACGCGACGCATCTTCACCGATGTCCAGGTCCCCCTGGCACTGCCCGCGATCGTCGCCGGGGTGAGGGTCGCCGCCGTCACCACGATCGGTCTCGTCACCCTCACCGTCCTCGTCGGCCAGGGGGGTTACGGGGTCTTCATCCTCCGCGGCATCCGTCGTCAGTTCCTCACCGAGGCCCTGGTCGGCACGTTGGGATCGGTCATCCTCGCCGTCGTCGTCGATACGGCCCTGGTGCGGCTGCAACGTGTCGTCAGCCCGTGGGCGAGGGCAGGAAGGTGAGCGAGTTCTTCGGTCAGGTCGTCGCTTGGCTCACCGATCCCGCCAACTGGTCGGGGAGCCGCGGCGTGCCCGGCCTGCTCCGGGCCCACGTCGGCCTGACGGTGGCCGCCCTGGCCGCAGCCTGTGTCCTCTCCCTTCCCCTCGCCGTCTACCTGGGCCATCGTCATCGTGGCGGGCTGCTTGCGATCTCGGTGGTCAACATCGGACGCGCCCTTCCCTCGTTCGGAGTCATCGGCGTGATGTTCCCGATAACGCTGGCCTTTGCGCTGATTCGCTCCCCGTTGGGCTACTGGGCGACGCTGGTGGCCATGGTGGTCCTGGCCATGCCGCCTATGTTCGTGAACGCCTACACCGGGGTCAGCGCCGCCGACCCGGCCTTGGTCGAGGCGGCCCGGGGGATGGGAATGACCGAGAGCCAGACTCTGCGTCGCGTCGAGCTGCCCCTGGCGCTTCCCTTGGTGATGGCCGGGATCAGGACGGCCGCGGTGGCCGTGGTGGCCACGGTCACCCTGGGCGCCTGGGTGGGGTACAACACCCTGGGGACCTACATATTCGTGGGGTTCGCCCAGCAGGACGACGTGATGGTCTTCGTGGGCGGTTTGGCGGTGGCCATCCTTGCGGTGCTCACCGAGGTGGGCCTGGGAGGGGTGGAGCGGATGACGGCATGGGGACCGGCACGGAGGCGGCGATCCGTCGATTGAGGCGGAATGCGGCGAAGTCGCCACTTGTTGAACCCCTTCTCCGCCCGTGCCAATAGCGGGCGGTCCAAATACGGGAAGGAGAGACCCATGCGGAATACCCGCAACCGCGCCATCGGGGCGGGTCTGCTCGCCGTCGCCATCCTGGCCACGGCGTGTGCAGACTCGGGTGGTGGCGTAGGAGATGGCCCCGAGGTGGTGGTCGCCGCCCAGGACTTCGGCGAGAGCGCGATTCTCGCCGAGATCTACAAGGGGGCATTGGAGGCGAACGGTTTCGCGGCAAGCGTTCAGCGTGTCGGCGGGTTCCGCGACCTCGAGCTCGCCGCCTTCGAAGCCGGCGACATCAACCTGGCGCCGGAGTATGCCGCCTCGATGCTCGAGGCGCTGAATGGTCAGGCCGGGGAGGCGACCGGGGACGCCGAGGAAACAACCAACCTCCTCAACGCCAGACTGGGCGACATCGGGCTGGTGGCCCTCGAGCCATCCGACGCCATTGACACCAACGCCTTCGTGGTGACAGCGGACACGGCGAGCGAGGTGGGTCTGGTGACACTGAGCGACCTGGCTGAGAACGGTGCCGACCTGGTGCTCGGCGGTCCCCCGGACTGTGAGACGAACCCGTTCTGCATACCAGGTCTGATGAGCGTCTACGGTCTCGACCTCAGCGCCAACTTCCAGCCCCTGGATGCGGGTCAAGTGACGGTGCAGGCCCTGGAGGCGGGTGAGATCGACGTCGCCATCCTCTTCTCAACCAGTGGTGTGATCGCCGACAGGGGTTTCGTGCTCCTCGAGGACGATCTCAACATGCTGGCGGCGGACAATGTGGTCCCGGTGCTCACCGATGAGTTGCTCGAGGCTTACGGTGACACCATCAGCGACGTGCTCGACGAGGTCAGCTCTAAGCTGACCACGGCGGACCTGACCGCGATGAACAAGCGGTTCGACATCGACGCCGAGAGCGCCGATGACATCGCAGCCGACTGGCTCGAAGAGAACGGTTTCTGAGACTGTCGCGGGGCGGCGCCGACCCGCGCAGCCCCCCACGCTCAGAATCATCTCTAACCCCAGCGACCGAAGTGAGCCTGTTTCCACCCCCGCACGAAGTGAGCGGTA
>JAKEHF010000016.1 GCA_022615295.1 Actinomycetota bacterium
CAGGGCCTGGCGAAGACGCTCGTCGGAGATCACCGGGTGCCCCTCGGGATACCCGGCGATGCCGATCTCCTCAAAGGGATGGCCGATGTCGTTCATGTCTCGGAGGAGTGATAGAGCGTCCTGTAATCCCCACGGGGCTCGGGGTCCCCCCCGATCACGAAGACCTGGCTCGCCCCGGCTTCGTGGAGCCTTGCGATCACTGACCCCAGCTCCCCCCGATCGGAGATCATTCGTGCGGCGATGTGAGGCACCGTGACGTAACCCATGCGCTGAAGCTCGCAGGCCAGATCGATGGTTGCTTTGGTTCCCCGGGAGGGAGAAGCGGTCACCGTGACAGTCGCCCCGATGGAGACGGCCCCGACCCTGTCCCGGACATCACCCAACGGGATTACCTCGTAGTCGGGTCGAGCGAGCAGACGTGTCACGCCGTCACCGCCTGCCACTCAGAGACCCCCTACCAAAGCTGGACAGTTGCCGTCAGGTCCGTCGCCACCCGCCCCCCCGGACGTCATATCGAAGCTTGGTGAGGCCGGGGTGGCCACGGTCTACGAGGCGGCCGGTGGCACCGGGCTTCTTCGCCCGGAGATGAGACCTATCCAGAGCGGGCCCGTGTCGCCGGCCCGGCGGTCACGGTCTCCTGCGCCCCCGGGGGACAACATCATGGTCCATGCTGCGATCGACGTTCTCCAGCCAGGCGACGTGATGGTCATCACCACGACCCGACCGGCCGACCACGCCATGTTCGGTGACTTGCTCGCAACTTCGGCGCTGGCCCATGGGTGCCGTGCCGTCGTGGTCGACGCGGGGGTGCGCGATGTCGCCGATCTCCGTGCCATGGGTTTCCCGGTCTGGGCGGTGGTGGTCCACGCCCGGGGCACCGTCAAGACGACACCTGGCTCGGTGAACACACCGGTGGCCTGTGGCGGGGTGATCGTCCACCCCGGCGATGTGGTCGTGGCCGACGACGACGGGGTGGTGGTCGTGGCCCGCAAGCGCGTGGATGACGTGCTCTCCGCAGTGCGTCTGCGTCTCGAGAAGGAGGCGGAGATTCGGAGTCGTCTGGCCGCAGGTGAGTTGGGGATCGACATCTACGGGTTCCGGAGGCGCCTCGAGGAGATGGGCGTCCGCTGGGTGGACGCTCCCGGAGCTTGAGGCCGTTGTGAGGCTGGCCATCCTCGGTCTTGGTGAGGCCGGTTCGCTGATCGCGGCCGATCTGGTGAGGGTGGGCGACACCGTCCACGGCTACGACCCGGCCGCGGTGCCCACCCCGGAGGGTGTGACCCGCCACGGCCGCCCCGGTGAGGCGGTGGCCGGCTCCGAGGTGGTGATGGCGGTGACTTCGGGCCCACTCCCGTGCGACCCTCGACGAGGTGCTCGACGACCTGGGCGAGGGGACCCTCTACGCCGATCTGTCGACGACGTCGCCGGATGTGAAGGTGAGGATGGCCGAATTGACAGCCGGACGCGGTGTGACCTTTGCGGACGTCGCCATGATGTCACCGGTCCCCGGCCGGGGTCTCGGTGTTCCTTGCCTGGTGTCCAGGAGTGGCGCCGCCCGGTATGCCGAGCTGGTCAACCACCGTGGCGGTCAGGTCGAAGTGGTGGGGCCGGACGCCGGGGAAGCGGCGTTGCGAAAGCTTCTGAGGAGTGTGGTGATGAAGGGCGTGGCCGCGGTCTTGATGGAGGCGTTGGAGGCGGCGGAAGCGGCGGACAGAGGTCTCTGGCTCTGGGATCACATCTCCGAGGTGTTCACCGCGATAGACGACCCGGTTCTGCGGCGACTCGTGCTCGAGACACCGACACATGCCCGTCGCCGCATCGATGAGATGGTCTCGACGGCAGCGCTCCTCCGGGATCTCGAGGTCCCGTCTCCGATGACCGATGCCACGATTGCCCGGCAGCGGCGTCTCGTCGTCGAGGGTCGACCCGACTTGACCCTCGAATGAGGGAAGTGCGGCAGGTCACTCCAACCTCGGCGCGGAAGATCCGCTCGGGCAGGCGATATCCTGCCGGGGGCATGACCCCGGGGTCGTCGTATAAGTAGCACCGTCGGGCTGGCCGCGGTGGCATTGCTCATCCTGGCCAACGCCTTCTTTGTCGCAGGCGAATTCGCCATAGTCGCCGTCGACCGCAGCCAGGTGGAGCGCAGGGCCAAGAACGGGGACCGGACCGCATCGATGATCCTCCGCTCCCTGCGCAACCTCTCATTCGAGCTGTCTGGGGCTCAACTCGGCATCACCGCCACCTCGCTCGTCCTCGGCGCCATCGCCGAGCCGACCCTTGCCGCCCTTTTTGAGCCATGGATCGCCGGTCTCCCCTTCGTACCCACCGGTTCAGCGCTGGCGGTGTCCCTCACCGTCGCCCTGATCGTGGCCACCGCCTCCCAGATGGTCTTTGGTGAGCTGGTGCCCAAGAACCTGGCGATCGCCAGGCCCTACACCTCCGCGGTCTTGTTCGGCAACCCTCTCCAGCTCGTCAACCGGGCTCTGCGACCGGTGATCACCTTTCTCAACGCCGCAGCCAACTGGACGGTTCGCGTCATGGGCATCGAACCACGCGACGAGCTCGCCGGGGTTCGCTCCATGGAGGAGCTGGAGCTGATGATCCGCTCCTCGGGTGCCGAAGGAAGGCTGGACGACGACGAGTTGGAACTGCTGACGAGGGCCATCACCTTCACCGAGAAGGTGGCCGCCGACGCCATGGTGCCCCGAGTGTCGGTGATCGGGATCTCGCGCCACGACTCCGTCGCCGAGCTCCGCAAGAAGTCCGCAGCCACCGGCCACTCCCGCTTCCCCGTGTATGAGGAGGACCTCGACGACATCGTCGGCGTGGTCCACGTCAAGGACAGCATCAACGTGCCCACCTCCCGTATCCCGGTGACCCCGGTCTCCGAGATCACCG
This sequence comes from Actinomycetota bacterium, assembly GCA_022615295.1. GTDB lineage: Bacteria > Actinomycetota > Acidimicrobiia > Spongiisociales > ZC4RG35 > ZC4RG35. Next base: position 2,902 of record JAKEHF010000016.1, read on the forward strand.
AGGCAGCACTGAGGGTGCCGGATTCCGCGACCCTCGAGAACCTCCTCACCGAGCTGAGGACCTCACGAAGGGGTATGGCGGTCGTCATCGACGAGTACGGCGGTACCGCGGGGATCATCACCATCGAGGACCTCCTCGAGGAGATCTTCGGAGAGATCTCGGACGAGTACGACACCGAGACCGTGGTTGCGGCCCCCACCGGGCCCGCCGAGGTGCTCTCCGGTCTGCTCCACCGTCACGAGGTTGAGGAGCTCATCGGGTTCGAATGGCCGGAAGGCCGCTACGAGACGCTCGGCGGCCTGATCGTGGCGAAGCTGGGCCGATTCCCCGTGCCCGGCGACAAGGTGCGTATCGGGGACACGACCTTCGAGGTGCGCACCATGGACAGTCACCGGGTCGACCAGGTCCGGGTCACGAGGACCGGGGAGAGGAAGTAATGAACCCGACGGCCCTGGCGTGGATGGTCCTCCTCCTCTTCGCCAACGGCTTCTTCGTGGCCGCCGAGTTCGCCTATATCGCCGCACGTCGAAACGTCCTCGAGCAGACCCCGACCACACCTGCACGGGTCGCCGTCCGCCTCAACCGCGACCTCTCCCTGAGTCTCGCCGCGGCACAACTCGGCATCACCATGGCCTCGCTGCTCCTCGGTGCGGTGTCCGAGCCGGCGGTAGCTGCCATCTTCACCCAGTTCCTCGGATTCGTCCCTCTGTCCGAGGAGACAATCCACGTCATCTCCCTGGTCATCGCCCTGGCCATCGTCGTGTTCCTTCACATGGTGATCGGGGAGATGGCCCCCAAGAACGTGGCGATCGCCAGCCCGGAACGGACCGCTTTGGCCCTCGCCTTGCCCTTTCGTGGATTCATCCTGGTCTTCCGACCCCTCATCGCCTTCCTCAACTGGATCTCCAACGCCGTGCTCCGTCTCTTCCGGGTGAACCCCGCCGACGCCCTCGAGGTCGGGCATTCCGCCGAGGACCTGGCGGTCATCATCGCCACCGGCCAGGAGGAGGGCGTCATCAAGGACTTCGCCCACAGACTCCTCACCGGAGCCATCATCTTTGGCGACCTCGACGCCTCCGAGGTCATGGTCCCCCGCCCCGACGTCGTGTCGAGCACGCTCGACGCCACCGTCGCCGAGATCGAGGAGCTGATGAGGGACACCGGCCACTCCCGGATCCCTGTGCATCCCGGGGACCTCGATGACGTCGTCGGCTTCGTCCACATCAAGGACCTGATGGGCGTCGACGACGGCGACCGGGCGCGGGCGATCGACCCCGGTCTCATCAGGGACAGCCTCGTGGTGCCCGAGACGGCCCGGATCGGCTCGGTCCTCAACGAGATGCGGCGGACCCGGAACCATCTCGCCATCGTCGTCGACGAGCACGGCTCCACTTCGGGGATCATCACCATGGAGGACATCGCCGAGGAGCTGGTCGGCGAGATCGCCGACGAGCACGACATAGGGGACCAGATGGTCTCGGTCGACGACGCCACGGGCAGGGTGCTGGCGATGGCGACCGTGCGTCCCGATGAGCTGGCCCGCTTCGGGGTCGAGCTGCCCGAGGGCGATTACGAGACGGTGGGGGGTCTCGTCATGGACCGTCTCGGCCGTCTCCCCCGTCGTGGTGACATCGTCGAGGAGTCAGGATGGCGGATCCGGGTGCGCACCACCATCGGCCGACGTGTCGGCGAGGTGGAGATCACCCCCTCCGCTCGAGGTGGTTCTTGACCGCCTGACGCCGCTTCGCTGCCATATCCTCGACCCCGATGCGCTGGCTGAAGCGGATCGGGGTCCTTCTCATCGTGGTGGTGCTGAGTGCGGCCGCCTACGGGACCTATCTGGTGCGCAGCTCCTTCCCCAGAGTCGC
>JAKEHF010000132.1 GCA_022615295.1 Actinomycetota bacterium
AAGGACCAGCGTCCGCCCCGGGCCGATACCGGACCCCAATGCCACGGCTACGAGAAGGAGCTCCATCACGTCAGCTCCTCGATCGGGGTCAAGGCGGTGATCAGACGTCGCCCCGACACCCTCTCGATCTGGACCACGAGATCGATTCCGGCCCTGAGCTGACGGCGCACCACGCGCTCGGTGACCAGACCGGCCGTCATGGCCAGGGTCTCCAGCCGCCACAACGCCTCCTCTGGCGTGTTGGCGTGGACGGTCGTCATCGAGCCCCGATGCCCGGTGTTGAGGGCGGTCATCAGATCGAGGGCCTCGGGACCGCGGACCTCCCCGACGATGATGCGGTCGGGGCGAAGACGCAGTGCCGAGCGGAGCAGTTGACGAAGGGTGATCTCCCCGAATCCTTCCGCATTCCGAGGATGGGCCTCCAACCTGACAACGTGCCCGGGAAGTGACAGCTCGGCGGCGTCCTCGACGGTCACCACCCTCTCCTCGGCTCCGATGTGGGCGGCGAGGAGGTTGAGGAGCGTCGTCTTGCCGGCGCCGGTCCCGCCGGAGACGACGATCGTCTCCCTTCCGGTGACCGCGGCGACCAACCGGCCGACCTCGTCCTCGGTGGCGGTGCCCGTCGCCGGGAGGTCCTCGATGGAGGTGACACGTTGCGTGAAGCGTCTGATGGCCACATGGGTCCCGGTGACCGCCGCCGGCGGGAGCACTGCGTGGAGACGGCTCCCGTCGGGGAGTCTGGCGTCGACCATCGGGGTGGACCGGTCCACCCGGAGGCCCAGCGGAGCGATGACCCTCTCCACCACCGCCACCAGCTCGGCCTCGGACGAGAACCTGCGCCCGGTCATCTCCAGCCCGTCGCCACGATCGACCCAGACCTCGCCGGGACCGTTCACGAGGATGTCCGTGATCTCGGGGTCGTCCATCAGTGTCTGGACCGGACCGAGACCGAGCACCCCGTCGACTACGTCCCCCACCGTCTCGGCGACCCGCCACGGCGTCTCCAGCCGAAGAAGACGCTCCGCCTCGGCGACGACCCGCTCCCGATCGAATACGTCACCTGCCGCTGCGATGGAGCGGGTGACCCGCTCGATCACGCCCACGGCATCTCCCAGACCCGACTCCACGCCCGCACCCAGCGACCCCTGCCGGGATGGCCGCCACCAAGGACCCGGCGAACCAGGGAGGAGCGGAGATCGGGCAGAACGGGACCAGGGCCGGGTGGTTGGGAGCCGCCGGCGATCCTCTGCCAAACCGCGGCCCCCATCTCCTCCGGGGCGAGGCACCCCGGATAGAGGGGGACCACGGGGACGGTGGCGCCGGTCCATCCGTCCCCACACAATCTGACGACGACCCCGGGCCACCTCGTGGCCAGGATCCCGGCGACCCTCTCCACCTCAACAAGGGGGAGATGCCCGGAACCGAGGACCGCGATGCCCGAGCGGCCGGGGCCCACCTCGTCGAGCCGGGGCCCGTCGCTCGCCAGATCGGCGAGGCTTCGCCTTCCCCGTCCCAGTTGGCCGCCCGTGTCCACCACCAACCCGGTCCCTCGTGCCGCCACCAGACCGATAGACCCGAGCAGCGACAACAACGGGTCGACCGAGCGCACGGCCAGGACGCGATGTGTCTCCCCTCCCCACATGATGGCGAACCTATGGGAGGGGCCCTCCCCCTACAAGACCCTTCCCGGGGTTAATTTGGATCTGATGGGCGAGGCAGCCTTCTTCGATCTCGACAAGACGATCATCGCCAAGTCGTCGACCCTTGCGTTCACCCGGTCGATGTTCCGGGCCGGGCTCCTCAGTGGAGCCACGCTCGCCAAGGCTGGGATCGCCCAGCTCTACTACCAGGCGTTTGGGGCCGACCACGACCAACTGGAGCGGGTCAAGGAGGAGTTGGCCAACATGACCCGTGGCTGGAGCCGGGACGAGGTCGTTGCCCTCGTCGAGGAGACCGTCGATGAGGTTGTCAGCCCCCTGGTCTACGCCGAAGCACTGGCCATCATCGATGAGCACCGCAGGGCGGGAAGACGCATAGTCGTGGTCTCGGCGAGCCCCGAGGAGATCGTGCGACCCCTCTGTCGTCATCTCGGGATCGACGAGGTCATCGCCACCCGCTCCGAGGTGGACGACGAAGGCCGATACACCGGCAGGATCGAGCACTACGCCTACGGGGCGGGAAAAGCGGAGGCGATGGAGGAGATGGCAGCCCAGATCGGCATCGACCTGGGCGCCAGCTACGCCTATTCGGACTCGGCCACCGACCTCCCCATGCTGGAGATCGTGGGACATCCCGTGGTTGTGAACCCTGACTCGGGGCTCGCCGCCATCGCCCAGGAGCGGGGATGGGAGACGAGGACCTTCGTCTCCGCCGTGACCATGAGGGACAAGCTGGCGGCCAGAGCGGTGCCCGGAGCGGCAGTGGCCACCGGGGTGGCCGCGGTCCTCGCCTATTGGGCGCTCAAGGGTCGGCGCGCCTCAGGGGGCACCTGACACCCGGGTCTGCCAGACATGACCCAGCTCCTTCACCTTCTCGATGAGGGCCTGCGGGGCCATCTCCTTTCC
>JAKEHF010000133.1 GCA_022615295.1 Actinomycetota bacterium
ACCAGGGTCTGGCGGGCCCTCGACCAGACGGCGGTGGTGTCCGCGGGGACCGTGGAGTAGAGCCACTTTGCAGTGACCGAGGTGGCGAGGAGGCGGTCCGTAGCCTCGGGGAGAGTGGTGAAGGGGTCACGGGGAAACCCGGTGAAGGCCGACCCGGTGGTCTTGAGGAGGACCAGACCCTCCACCCCGGCCTGGGTCGAGGTACGGTCGCCCCGGGTCACCCTGGCGAGACGTGACTCGCTACCCCCACCGAGGAAGCCGGTGGGGGTCACCCGTCGCCAGAGACGCTCTGCTATCGACACCGTGGCCGTGGTCACCCCGGCCGATTCGAGGAAATGGCCACACAGCGTGGCGGCGAACCCCTCGAGGTCCCGACCCAGATGCCGATGGGCCAACCCGTAGACGGTGTTCCTCATCGTGTCGGTGGGGAGGACCATGCTGTTGTCGCCGGCGATGTGGGCCTCGGTGACCTCCCCCTCGAGACGGACCGAGACGGTCAGGTCGGAGAAGTCGTGGCTGGCCCCACCCCGATGCACCTTGGAGAGACGGATCGCGCTCTTGCCCCAGGTGTTGTCCGCTAGCGGCAACTCAACTCCCTCGATACGTCGTGTACCCGTGGGGGCTGAGGAGGAGGGGGATGTGATAGTGCTCGCTCTCGCCGCCGACGTCGAAGACGACGGGGACATACGGGTAGAGGGCGTTCCCATGATCCCCCGTCTGGAAACCGAGACGATGTCTCCCCACACCTATCTCGGGGAAGGAGGTGATCCTCCCATTGGCGTCGGTCACCGATTCGGCGAGACGTTGCCAGCCGTCCTCAAGCCACACCGAGAGACGTACCACCATCCCCACCGCAGGTCTCCCCGTGGCCAGATCGAGGACGTGGGTGCTGACCGTGCTCACGGAATCTCCTGACATGTCATGCGTTGCAGTCTGGTATCGGTGATCCGTCTCTGCTCCTCGGAGGCGTTGACGATCTCGACCTCCCGGGAATTCCCCAGACGAGAGCGGGCGATTTGGAGCATCTCCGCACCGGTCTTCCCTGTGGCGTAGACGATGTACATGAAGCCGAACCGCTCCTCGTATACGGCGTTCACCTCGGCCAGCTCGGCGTGGAGCACGGGGTCACCGCCCACCCCGGTCTGCTCCACCCTCGACATAGCCCCACCACCACGCTCCCCGATGCGGGGATGTCCGGCGAACGCCTCGAGCCAGTCCGTCTCGTCGAGACCGTCGAACGCCGATGCCGCCGTGGCCAGGAGACGATCGACATCGGGGTAGGGACGGCCGGCGACCATGGATTCGACCCATCTCGTCGAGGCACATGCCGACCCCAGGACCGAGCGGGCCTCGTCTTCGTGGAGGGCGTTGAGAGAAGCGATGAGGACCCTCCCGGCGGCTCCGGCGTCGGCTTGGCCGATGGCCCTGAGGCGGGCCACACCGCCGTCGGGGTGTATGGAGAGACGGACATAAGAGGCATGGGCGGGAGGGTCGAGGGCGATGACGTTGGCGGTGTCGGCCGCGATGGCTACTTCGCTTGCGACGAGGGACCACTCGTCGCCGTCGTCTGAGAGCTCAAGGGACACCCATCCCGGGGCGTTCCCCTTGAAATGGGTGGTGTCGACGATCACCGTCTCCACTGTCCCTGCCAGACCCAGCCTGAACACAGCCCAGTCGTGTCCCGGTCCCCGTCTTCGCCTGGTCTCCCAACCGTCCCACATTCCTGCCGTTGGTGTCGGCCGGAGGAGGTTGGCGGGCTGGGAGTAGTGGGTATCGGAGGCTTCGACGGCCACACCGCCGAGGGCGGCGGAGGCAAGGTCGACGGGGACCCCCGGGCACACCTGGTCCCGGCCAGGGAGAGGATCCCCCTCTACGCGAAGCCGCGCCACCCCACCGTCGGGGTAGATGTTGAGACGCAAATGTGTGACGCGGGGTGAGGCGGCGACCTCGGACACGATGACACTGTCCCCTGACAGGGCGGTGCGTCCGATGAGCTCCACCCATGCCGCATCGGCGAGAGCGGCATCGTCGCCGACGCCACAACCCTCGAGGGAGAAGCTCTCCGGGAAGTTCCCGGTGAAGTAGGAGGTGTCGACGGTGACCCTGCCCACCGTCCCCGGGAGACCGAGGGCGAGGACACACCAGTCCCAACCCGGGTCGCGGCGACGTCTCGTCTCCCACCCGTCCATCCACTTCCCCCGATCGGTGTACACCCCTTCTCTCCAAACCGGGTCCTCCACCTTGAGGAGATTGACCGCCTCTGCGAAGAACTCGTCGTTGCAGGCGACGACGCGCCCCCCGACAGCCGAGGAGAGGAGATCGATCATCTTCTGGACAGCATCCTGCCATGTCGCCCGGTCACGGCCCCCTCACCGTGGACCACGATCCCCCTCAAGAGGGTGGCCACCACCTCGCCACGGAGATGACGACCCTCGTAGGGGGTCAGCGGGTGCCGGTGTCTCAAGTCATCCGTTCTCACTTCCATGACGCCGTCCGGGTCCCAGACGACGAGATCGGCGTCCATGCCCACCGCGATCGACCCCTTGCGGTCGTCGAGACCTGCGAGGCGGGCCGGAGCGGTGGCCAGCCACTCGGTCAGCTCGAGGACACCGAAACCCCGGCTCCGCGCCCCGGTCCAGGTGATGGGGAGCCTCAGTTGGAGCGATGAGATCCCGCCCCATGCGGTGGCGAAGTCACCGGTGGTCTTCAACTCCGGCGGGGCCGGGGAGTGGTCCGAGACCACCATCGACAGCCAGCCAAGCCCCAACGCCTCCCAGAGGGACTCACCCTCGCGGCTGGCCCTGATCGGCGGGGCACACTTGAACTCGGTGGCCCCTTCGGGGACCTCCTCGGCGGCGAGTGTGAGATAGTGGGGACAGGTCTCACCACTCAACGACGACGGCCCCTTCCCGATGGCCTCCGCCGCTTCACCGGAGGACACGTGGAGGACATGACTCCGGGCGCCGGTCGCCTCCGTCAGCTCGGCCACCATCCTCACCGCCGACACCTCGGAGTGGACGGGTCGGGACTCGAGATAGGAGCGATAGTCGGCGGTGTTCCCACTCACCTGTGCGACGGCCGCCGGATCCTCGGCATGGACCAGGACCGGGATCCCTCGTGGAGCGGTGACACCCATCGCCGCTGCCAGCTGATCGGGCGTGACCAGTGGGAACTCGTCGACGCCGGAGTCCACCAGGAAAGCCTTGAACCCGCACACACCGGCTTCGATCATCGATACGAGCTGGTCGGTGGGGCCTATGAACCCTCCCCAGAAGCCCACGTCACAACCGATCTGGGGTGCGGCGACCTCTCGCTTTCGCTCCAAGGAGGCGACGGTCACGGTGGGCGGTATCGAATTGAGCGGCATGTCGACGATCGTGGTGCAGCCACCGGCCAGGGCAGCAACGGTCGCCGTCGCAAAACCCTCCCAATCGGTCCGGCCCGGCTCGTTTACGTGGACATGGGTGTCGACCAGACCCGGCATGATGACGAGCTCCCCATAGTCGAGATCGGCCGTCCCGTCACCGATCTCGGTGATCACGCCGTCGGAGACCGTGATCGTTGCCGGGCGGACGACGCCGCCGGTGACCACACGTGTCGACCTGATCCGCATGCGGGCGGCAACCTAGCCGGGTCGCGCCTCCACCCCCGGCCGGTGAGGGGTCCGGGGATACACTCGGTCCATGGCCGACCTCGTAAGCCGCCACAACGACGTCATCGCCCCGGTCATCGCCTTCGACACCGACATCCGCGCCGTCGAGGCCCAGGGGATATGGGTCACAGATATCGAAGGAAGGCGCTGGGCGGACTTCGCCTGTGGCACCGCCGTGGCCAACCTCGGACACAATCACCCCACGGTGGTGGCGGCCGCCGGAGCCCAGCTGCAGAGGCTCGTCCACTCGGGATGCATCTTCAGGTACGACTCGATAGTCGAGGCCGCCGAGCGGCTGCGCAGGATCACACCAGACGGCATAGAGAAGTTCGCCTTCGCCAACTCGGGGGCCGAAGCCGTGGAGGCGGTCGTCAAGCTGGCGAGATACACCTCGGGCCGCCAGGGTGTGATCACCTTTCGGGGTGGGTTCCACGGACGGACCATGGGCTCGGTCGCCTACACCACCTCGAACGCCAGGTACCGCGACGGCTATCACCCGGTCCTCGGCTCGGTGTTCGTCTCCCCGTTCCCCCACGCCTATCGCTGGGGGATGAGCAACGATCAGGCCATCGACCACAGTCTCGGTGAGCTCCGCTCGATGTTCAAACATGTGGTCACGCCGAAGAACATCGCCTGCTTTCTCATTGAGCTCGTCCAGGGGGAGGGGGGTTACATCCCGGCGCCGTCCCGTTTCATCGACGAGCTGAGGGCTCTCGCCGACGAGCATGGCATCCTCCTCATCTACGACGAGGTGCAGACCGGGTTCGGCCGGACCGCCGAGTGGTTCGCCTCCGTCCACTACCAGGCCAAACCCGACCTCATGGCCATGGGCAAGGGGATCGCCAACGGGCTCCCCCTATCTGCCTACGGGACCACCGCAGAGCGCATCGACTCATGGCCGGTCGGAGCCCATGGCACCACCTTCGGAGGCAACCCGGTGGCTACCGCCGCCGCCGCCGCCGTCATCGACGTCATGGAGGGGCTTCTCCCCCACGCCCGCGAGCTGTCCAGCCACGCCATGAGACGCTTCCACGAGCTCGCCGAGCGTCACCAGACGATCGGGGACGTGCGTGGTCTCGGGTTGATGATCGGTGTCGAGCTCGTCGAGGACCGCCACACCAGGACACCGGACGCCAAGGCCTTCAAGCACGTCCAGCAGCACGTGCTCGACAGGGATCTCATCATCATCGACTGCGGGCCGGACGGGAACGTCCTCAGGTTCATCCCGGCGCTGGTGACCACGCATGAGGAGCTCGACTGGGCAATCGATCTCATCGACGACGGCCTGGGCAGTTGGGAGACGACGAAGGGCTGAGATCGGGAACCGGATTCGGCGGCACCACATCTAAACGGGCATGAAGCTCGTTGCTGTGATGCTTGCGATCGCGCTGACGGCGTGTGGCGCAGGCGGGACCGAAGACGTCTGGGAGGACCCCGACGGTGTGCTCTTCCGGATCGAGTCGGAGGGTGGGTTCGCACCCGTCGAGTGGTTGCTCCGCAGGGGACCGGTCTACACCCTGATGACGGACGGCCGTCTGATCTCCGAAGGGGTGGTGATCGCCATCTTTCCCGGCCCGCTGGTCCCGCCCTATCAGGTGACCATGCTGACCGAAGGCGAGACGACCCAGATCAGGGAGATGATCGAGCGGATGGGCCTCCCCGGCATGACCCACGAGATCGACGACTCCGCGGCCAACTTCGTGGCCGACGCCACCACAGAGACCATCGTCTATCGGGATGCCAACGGCACCCACCGGTATTCGGTCTATGCCCTCGGGCTCACCGAGGACCGCCCATCAAGTGAGGCGACACGGGTGCTCGCCGAGTTGAGATCGATCCTCGACGAGATCGCGGCGACCCGGGAGTCCTCGCCCTACACGCCGGAGCGGGTCCGGGTGCTCGCCGGAGCAGCCGTCATCAACAGCGAGTTCGAGGACCTACGTCCCTGGCCCCTGTCCGACACAGAACTCTCAGGGTGGGACGAGCTGAACGACACCTGGTCTTGCAGGGCCTTCGAGGGCGAGGTGCTCGACCTGTTCACCGACGCCACCGAGACCACTACCTGGACCAACCCGACCCCGGGGGCCGACGACCTGACCCTCCTCGTCGAAGGCGCGAACGCGCTCGTGATCGGCCTGGACGTCGCCTGGCGCGTGACGGCCTTCAACCGCGCGGCGGAGCGTCTCACGGGGCGACGGCGTGAGGACGTGCTCGGCCGCGACTGGTTCGACACGAT
>JAKEHF010000134.1 GCA_022615295.1 Actinomycetota bacterium
GACCAGACGAGGACCTCGTCGACCGCTCGGACCGTGCGTACAGCCTTGATCTGGTCCCGGGCCATGGCGCCCGTCCCGAGCATGGCCATGGTCGTCGTCGGCCCGGTGTGGAGCCTGTCGGTGGCGAGCCCGCAGACGGCTCCGGTGCGGATGGCGGTGAGAGTGGGGCCATCGACGATGCCGAGCGGATCCCCGTCGGGTCCGAACAGGATCACCAGACCCGCCGGGTTCCCGGGGACCACGGACACCACCTTGACTGCGATATGGTCGTCGAGCCGCCCAGGCATGACCAACGACCCCCCGACGAGGGTGCGCAGCGGTGTCTCGGTGTCGCCGGTGAAAGCATGCACCATCGCCTCTATGGCGTCCTCCATGGGCAACGCCGACCTGGTGGCAGAGGCGTCGAGGAACAACATCAGGCGAGAACGTGCTTCACGCCGAGGGCGATGGGCTCCCGATCGACCGAGAAGAAGCTCATCGGCACGTCGGTGTCGAACTCGGTCGTGACCCCGGTGATGGCTTGGGCGATCATCGAGCCCACCGCAGGGGCCAGCTTGAAGCCGTGACCGCTGAAGCCGTTGGCCACCCAGAAGCCGTCCACACCGCTCGGGCCCAGGATGGGATGGACGTCCTCACGGTTGATGGTGTACAGCCCGGCGATCCCCGAGATCCCGCCCCGTGCCTCCAGGGACGGGATCCGATGATGCAAGGCCGCCAGCTTCATGGTGATGAAGTCCTGGTCGGGGACCCGTTTGAAGTCATCGGGGTCGTCGACCACCTCTTCCTCGTCCTCCGGCAGCACCGATCCCACCAACACCTGCTGACCTGCGGATTCGGGCCTGAAATAGATGCCGGTGGAGCTGTCGGCGCCGACAGGGAGGGTGCCCATGACTGGTGGCCAGGACCGATAGACGGTCTGGATCCGGGTGGGTGTCAACGTCCAGCGCATGTCGGCCCCGGCCATCTCGTTCAACTGGTTGCACCAGGGACCGGCGGCGTTGATCACCAGATCACCCGCGATCGTGGCGCCGTCGGCCAGCCTCACACCGGTCACCCCACCGGATTCACGCGTGACGCCGACGACTCTGGCCTTGAAGGTGACGGTCCCACCAGCCAGCCGCGTCGCCTCGATCAGGTCCTGATTGGCGCTGACCGGGTCGACGTAGCCGCCCCGGGTCTCGAACAGGAACGCCTCCCCGGGGCGGCAGACGTGCTCGGTGTCTCCCGTCGTGTCGAACGGCTCGGCGCATGGGGAGAGTATGGGAAAGAGGCGGGCCAGCCGCTCCGGGTCGAGGATCTCGGCGGCGACACCCTGTGACGCGAGCTTGGCGACGTCGGCGGTGACCTTCTCCCGGGTCTCACCCATCATCCAGAGGACCCCGGTGCGGTGGAGCCCGGAACGGGGTTGGGCGAGGCCGGTGAAGAGGCCCCAGTTTCCGTACGCCTCCTGACCACAGAAGGCGAGTCTGACCACTTCGGGGTGGGTGTACCGGCACCTGCAGATGCTCGACGAGGCCCCGGTGGAGCCCTCGGCGGGACCCAGCCCCTTGTCGAGGGCGACCACCTCCACCCCCCGTTTGGCAAGCTGGAATGCGATGGAGGCGCCAACGATCCCGGCGCCGACAACTACGACCTTGGTGGTCAAACGACCTTCACCGTGTAGTCGCCTGCGGTCTCGTCCCAGCCAAGCTCGATCAGCCCCTTGGCGGCGGCCGCCTTGCAGAACTGGAGGAATCCCCCATAACCAAACTTCTTCTCGCTGAAGTCGGGGAGCTTCTTGCGTAGCTGGTTCTTGAGACCAGACAGCACCACCGGCCCGTTCCGGACGCCGAGCTCGGACACCACCACGCGCAGGGTGTTGAACGCCTCCTCCTCGCCGCCGCTGGTGGCGAACTGGACCAGAGGGTCGCCCCGGCTCGGCCCATCGGAGAGCTCGATGACCCCGGTCTCCTCGAGATGCCGGAGAAGCTCGCCGAAGGCACGAAACCCGTGATCGGTCTCGGAGAAGGTTGGGTCCTTGCGCAGCAGTGCCCGTTTCAGCGATGAGGCGAGGACTTCACCCTGGCCGGAGCGAAGGAGCCCGCCGAGTGTGGTCGTGACCAGGGCCTCGAGGTCGGTGGTGGTCGCATCCGGGGTCTCCTCGTCAGCGACGCTCTTGGGTGGGCGGAGGTCAACGCCTTCGAGGTTGTCGTAGAACAGGAACTCGTCACACGCCGGAGGGAGAAGACTCGAGGTCGACCCCCGGACTCCGACACCTATCACCTTCTTGTTGAGCTCCCTCAGCTTGTGGACCAAAGGTGTGAAGTCCGAGTCCCCGCTGCAGATCACGAAGGTGGTCACGTAGTCGCGCTCGAAGGCGACCTCGACTGCGTCGACCGCCATCTTGATGTCGGCGGCGTTCTTCCGCACCGTCCCCTTCCGCTGCGGTATCTCGATGAGCTCGACATGGGCCCTGGTGAGGGAGTCACGGGCGTCGCCGAACATGGACCAGTCGGCATAGGCCCTCCGGGACACGACACGACCCCGCTCGGCAAGGGCGTTGGCGATAGGCTCGAAGTCGAGGAGGGCACCCCCCGAGGCCTCCCTGACACCTATGGCCAGGTTCTCATAGTCGACGAATAGGGCGATTCTCTCCTCTTCCATGACCCGGAATGTAGTGGTGGCTGCCATCGGGCCGGGACCGGGTCGGGCCTCGCCGGTCCGAGCGGCTGCGACAATGACGAGGAGATGCCTGTTCGATCCTTATGCTGGCTGGCTAGGAGGAACATCATGAGACCATCCCGGTGGGTCGTGGCGGGCATCCTGGTGCTGGCGGCATGTGCCCAGGGCAATGTCTTCACCCTGGAACCCGGCACGTGTTTCGACGACGTCGACGCCTTCTTCGAAGAGGACTCCGAGGGCGTCTCCGACGTACCGACCGTCGATTGTGAGGATCCCCACGACAACGAGGTGTACGCCACCTTCGACGTTGCCGACGGCGAGTTCCCCGGGGTCGACGCCCTGGTGGCGGAGGCCGACGAGAGGTGTCTCGACGTCTTCGAGGACTATGTCGGAGCC
>JAKEHF010000135.1 GCA_022615295.1 Actinomycetota bacterium
CCGGGAACGTCGGATTCGGCTTGAAGATGCGTGCCGACCCTGAGATCGACCGTCATGTCGCCGAGGCCCTGGAATGGGTGGGTCTGGCCGGCTTTGGGTCACGGTCCGTCGACGGTCTCTCTGGGGGTGAGCAGCAGCGTGTGGCCCTGGCGAGGACCCTGGCTCCACGTCCCCGCCTGGTCATGCTGGACGAGCCGCTTGGCGCCCTCGACCGGGACCTGCGTCGTCGTCTTCTCGTCGAGATCCGCGACATCCTCGATCAGCGGGGGGTCACCGCCCTGGTGGTGACCCATGACCGGGACGAGGCGGCCGCCCTCGCCGACCGACTCGCCCTCATGCGCGAGGGCACCATCGTCCAGACGGGCACCCTCGAGGAGATCACTGACAACCCGGCCGACGACTGGGTAGAGGGGTTCCTCTCCTAGCCGGCAAGGCTGGCGACCCGCTCGGCGAAATCGGCGGGGACACGTCGGGGATTCCCTGCAAGGTCGGTGAACGCCGCGGTGATGGTCAGCCGGGCCACCTCGGTGTCACGACGTGTCATCGTCTGTTGCCACACCGACTTGACCCTGCCCACCTCCTCCACCCAGGTGTGGATGGTGAGCTCCTCCCCGTATCGGGCCGCCGCCAGGAACCGGGCGTGGGCCTCGACCACCACGATCTGCCATCCCTGGGTCTTCATCAAGTCCAACCCCCACCCCATCTCGGCCAGATACTCGATCCGGGCGGTCTCGAAGTAGGAGAAGTAGTTGGTGTGGTTGACGTGGTCGTAGGGGTCGAGCTCGTAGAAGCGGACCTTGAGACTCGTGGTGTGGACTTGACGGTCGGCGGGCAGATCCATGCTCTGGGGGTCGAACGCTACCCTCGCCGGAATGCAGGCCTGGCGGCTCGCCGACACCGGTGGGATCGACTCCTACTCGCTCGAGGAGGTCCCCGAGCCGGTCCCTGGACGGGGTGAGGTCAGGGTCGCTCTGCGGACCATGGGTCTCAACCATCTCGACATCTGGGTCGCTAACGGCCTGCCGGCGCCGCCCACGCTTCCCTTCATCGGTGGGGCCGACGGAGCGGGCGTGATCGATGCGGTCGGGGAGGGTGTCTCCGGGTTCGAGATCGGAGACGAGGTGATCGTCGACCCCTCGTTCTCCTGCGGGAGGTGCGGCTTCTGCCGCAACGACGACATCGTCTACTGCGACGACTTCGGGATCATGGGCGAGGAGGTGTCGGGGACCTTCACCGAGAAGGTGGTGATCCCGACCATCAACGCCGCACGCAAGCCGGCGGGGGTCGACTGGGACACGGCGGGCACCTTCGGGCTGGTCAGCGTCACCGCCCTCCGCATGCTCGAGAAGTCCCGTCTCATGGCCGGTGAGACCGTTCTGGTAGTCGGTGTGGGCGGTGGGGTGTCGGCGGCGGCGTTCCGGTACGCCAAGGGTCGTGGCGCCAAGGTCTATGTCACCTCACGCTCGCCGGAGAAGATCGCCTGGGCGCTGTCCGAGGGGGCCGTGGCCGGCTTCGACTCGGCCGGGGAGTTCGGCAAGGAGATGACGGCGTTGGGCGGGGCCGACGTGGTCATCGACAACGTCGGGCCGGCGACACTGAAACAGTCGATGCGGGCCGCCAAGAAGGGGGGACGAGTGGTCATCGTCGGGGCCACCTCGGGTCCCAAGATGGAACTGACCCTGCCCGTGCTCTGGTATCGCCAGCTCGAGCTGATCGGCTCGACGATGGGCAACCACGCCCAGTTCGCCCGGGCGCTCTACCTGCTCAGCGAGGGGAGTGCGAGGTCGCCATTGGACCGGATGTACGGGTTCGACGAGCTGCCTGCCGCCCTTCGATACCTCGACTCGGGGGCCCAGGTCGGCAAGGTGGGCCTCCGGCTCGCCTGAGGCTCACCCATGGGCCATCGAGTATGCCGCCACCCAGGCGGCCACTACGTACCCTCCGGCGAACAGGAGTTGGAGACCGCTGGCCCCGGCGTCGATGCATTCGGCGTTGCCCGCGGCCACACACTGGGCCACCTGACGCTCCGACACCACCTCGACCGCGACGCAGAGAAGTGCGATCACCGCGGCGCTGATGGCGAAGTTGCGCACTGTGTCATACCTCCTTTGGCGTCGGGCGACGAGAAACACCGGGGCTGCCAGCGCCAGGAGCCCGGGAAGGGCGATAACCAGGACGAGAAGACCACGGGGCACGACCCACCCAGTGTTACAGCCTGACGATCCGTTGTGTCGTGGTATATCTCGGGCGTGACCATCGACTGGTTGCTCGACTCCGACCCGGCCATCAGATGGCAGGTGATGCGCGACCTGACCGACGCCGAGGCGACGAGCGTCGAGCGTGAGCGGGCCCTGGTCGCACGTGAGGGGTGGGGCGCCCGTCTCCTCGACCTCCAGGACGACGACGGGAACTGGGGTGGCGGGGTCTACTCCCCGAAGTGGATATCGACCACCTACACGCTATTGCTGCTCAGGCACTTCGGCATCCTCCCCGCCGATCCCAGGGTCAGAGGAGCCGTCGACCGGGTGACAGAGCAGGTCAGGATGGGTGCCCGGCCATTCTTCCAGTACTCCACCGAGCTGTGCATCACCGGCATGACCCTCGCCCTGGGTTCCTACTTCATCCCCGATCGCCATGGGCCTCCGCAACGAGAGGTCCTGTTCGCCAAGCAAAAGGAGGATGGGGGCTGGAATTGTCATGTCGCCTCCAACCGGTCGTCGTTCCACACCACGATCTCGGTGCTCGAGGGGTTGCTGGAGCACGAGCGGGCCGTCGGTGGCGACACCGAGCTGGCCGCGGCACGGATGAAGGCCCATGAGTACCTGCTCGAGCGGAGACTCATGTACTCCCTGAGCACCGGGGAGCTGGTGAGCCCACGCTGGCTGCTCATGTCCTTCCCGCCCCGTTGGTTCTACGACGTGTTGCGCGCCCTCGACTATCTCCGCGATGCCGATGTCGAACCCGACCCCCGATGTGACGAGGCGATCGAGGTGATCCGCTCCAAACGGCGATCGGACGGCACCTGGCCCCTCCAGAACCCCCACCCCGGTCAGGTCCACTTCCAGATGGAGGAAGGCGCCGGAAAGCCGAGCCGATGGAACACCCTGCGCGTGTTGAGAGTCCTCCACTGGTACGACGGGGTCTGACCGTCCCGGCATGCCCATGGGCGGGTTGATGGGATGTAGGGGACGCCCGAACCCGGACAACCTCCCGGTCCCCAGGCCCCGG
>JAKEHF010000017.1 GCA_022615295.1 Actinomycetota bacterium
CCGTGACCGATCCGTAGTTCGGCGTCCCGATCAGCACGACCTGGCGCACCTGCCGGCCGCCGGCGAAGGTGATCGGGGGTTTCGACGCCACCCTCCCCCAGCGGCCGGCGGAAGCGCTGCTCATGGCTCTGAAGAAGGCCGGTCTCGCGCCCGACGACCTCCACCTGGTGGAGATAAACGAGGCGTTCGCCGCAGTCTCGATGTGGGCGGCGCGGATGCTCGACATCCCCGAGGACAAGGTCAACGTCAATGGTGGAGCGGTGGCCCTGGGTCATCCCCTGGGAGCCACCGGGGCGAGGCTCGTGGTGACCCTGGTCAATGCGCTGCGACAACGCGGCGGCGGGCTGGGGGCGGCGACATTGTGCGGCGGAGGCGGACAGGGCGACGCCATCGTGATTCGGGTCGACGGCTGATGGCCGAGCCAATAGAGCGCAACCTGGGGCTCGACCTGGTCAGGGTGACCGAGACCGCGGCCTTGGGCGCCGCCCGGTGGCTTGGCCGTGGCGACAAGGAGAAGGTCGACCAGGCCGCCGTAGACGGGATGAGGCTCCACCTCTCCACCATCGAGATCGATGGTGTCGTCGTCATCGGCGAGGGGGAGAAGGACGAGGCGCCGATGCTCCACAACGGGGAGAGGGTGGGGAATGGTCGGGGTCTCGTGGTAGACGTCGCCGTGGACCCCATCGACGGCACCAGTCTCACCGCCGCCGGTCTACCGGGGGCGATAACCGTCATCGCCATCGCCGAGGGCCGGGGCTCGATGTATGCCCCGGGTCCGTTGGTCTACATGGACAAGATCGCAGTAGGTCCCGAGGCGGCGGGGAGGATCGACCTCGAGGCCCCGGTTGCGGAGAACCTCGCCCAAATCGCCAAGGCCAACGGAAAAGACGTCGGTGACCTGCGATGTCTCATCCTCGACCGGCCCCGCAACCAGGGATACATCGATGCGGTGCGCAGCGTCGGGGCACGGATCTCGATCTTTCGCGACGGCGACGTCGCCGCGGCGATATCTACCGCTCAGGAAGACCACGAGGCCGATGTCATGCTCGGCATCGGCGGCTCACCCGAGGCGGTTCTGGCTGCCGCCGCGCTCAAGTGCGTCGGTGGGGAGATCCAATGCAGGTTGTGGCCCAGGGACGACGGAGAGAGTGCGCTGGCGGCCGATCTCGGTCTCGACCTCCACCAGGTGATGACGGTCGACGACCTGGTGTCGTCGGACAACGTCTTCTTCGCCGCCACCGGGGTCACCGGCGGGGAGTTCCTCGACCCGGTCGCCTTCACGGGTGAGGATCGCGCCGAGACCCACTCGGTGATCATGCGCTCCAAGACCGGCTCGGTGCGCTACATGTTCGCCCGTCACGATCTCAACCGACTCCGGGCGATATCGAGCCTGACCCTCGACTGACCTCGCGTAGCGAGCCGACACTCGTCCAACCCTGGGTTCCCAGCGTCGCCAGGCGGGGCCTGGAACCCTGGGTTCACCGGGCTCAGAGCAGTTCGAAGACGATCCCCACCAGTAACAGGATGTTGACCACCCCGATGAAGATGGTGTAGGCCCAGCGCGACCTGTGGTCGGCCATCCAGAACCGTCGTACCCCGGACACCCCCATCCCGATGGCCACCAGGGAGAGAATGACGGTCAGCGGGGGGCCGAGGACCCGGAGAAACCCGACCACCGGGGCGAGGATCGGGATCAATAGATATGTGATGGTGCACCGAATCCCGGAGATGACGATTGCAGTGGTGGTGTTCCGTCTCGCCCTGAGGATGGCGTTCTTGTCGACGGTGTCGCCGACACGGAGGAGACGACGCATGAATCGGTCGGCGGCGGTCCGGTTGGTCGTGATGGTCGTGTTAATCGTCGTCTCCGATCAGAGATCCGACGAGTCTCCTCGCCGCTCGCTCCCCCGAATCTAGGCACTCGTTGAGCCCTACTCCGTGGAACCCGGCCCCGGCGAGCACCACGTTGGGTGGGAGAGCGCGCTCCACGGTGGCCAGCCGGTCGAGATGACCCATGGCGTAGACGTGGAGCCCGGCAGGGATGTGACGGACCCAGGTGCGGCTTGGCCGCACCGGTCGGCCGAGGATCGTGCCCAGCTCGGTGACGACGGTGGGCACGGGGTCTGTGGGGAACGGATGTGACAGGAACACCCGGATCAGGGTCGTCTCCGGGTCGCCGACCCTCCCCGGCCATTTCCGGGACGAGTAGGTGGCACCGCTGATGGCACGAGTTTGCGCACGTGGCACCACGAACCCGGTTCCGTGGAGGTCGGGGAGATCGTCCGTCGGCGTCGACAGGGTGACGGTGAGGGAAGGGGTCTGGACGATCGTCCCCAGAAGGGCGGTCTCCGGCGTGGCGCTGAGGACTACGGAGGCCGCCTTCGCGGGAAGGGCGACCACCACACCCTCCGACACCAACACGTCACCGTCCTCGAGTGTGGTCCGGGCCGCCCCTGTCCCCGTCTCCACCACGAGTGCCTTCTTCCCGATGAGTCTTACGTCAGGCATCGCCGCCATCAGGGCGTCGATGAGACCCCCCATTCCCTCGCGAAGGCTGGCGAACCAGCCTCCATCGCCTCCACGGGCACGGGCGGCGAGGATCAGGCTGCGGTGGTCACGCTCCATCTCGAGGAGCCTGGGAAAGGACGCTTCGACACTCATCTGCGCCGGATCGGCCCCGTGGATACCGCCGATCATCGGGCCCGCCACCCGCTCCAGCAGCTCGGCCCCGAGTCGTCTTGCCACCAGGGATTCGAGCGACTCGTCGCCACCCGAGCCTCGGGGGAGCGCCAGGTCGCAGAGGGCCCGCCATCTCCCCCTCCAGGTGAGCAGGTCGGAGCCGAGAAAGGGGCCGAGACGAGTCGGGACCATCAGCCCCATCCCCTCGGGCAGGGGACGGAGCCGACCCTCCCACAGGATGGATGATCCCCGGCTCCGCGGCTGAATGACATGGTCTCCGAGACCGAGCTCGGCG
>JAKEHF010000136.1 GCA_022615295.1 Actinomycetota bacterium
GAGGTGGTCACCGACGAAGCCGCCTCACGTCTTGTGTGCACCCGGTGCGGTCGTCGCTATCCGGTGCGGGACGGGATGCCGATCATGCTGATCGAGGAGGCCGAGGGTGGCCCGGATGAGTGACATGGGGGCCCAGATCCGCGGTCTCGGCGACCAGCTCCGCTGGGTGGCAGAGATCAGGCCACCGCATCTGGGCACCCATTCGGAGGTCCTCTTCGCCGGCATGGGGGGATCGGGGATCGCCGGCGACTATGCCGCGGCGATCGCCTCGGCCAACACCACCAGGCTCGTCGTTCAGAAGGGTTATGGTCCGGTGCCCACGTGGGCGACACGTCAGCGGCCGCTGGTGATCGCTGCCTCCTACTCGGGCAACACCGAGGAGACGCTCGACCTCGCCTTGTCGTCGCACGAGAAGGGTCTTCCGGTGGCGGTGGTGACCACCGGTGGGAGGCTGGCCGAGATGGGCAGGGAGCGCTCCTGGCCTGCGGTCATGGTGCCCGCCGGGCTTCAACCAAGGGCGGCGGTGGGTCACATGGTGGGGGCGACGCTCAAGCTCCTCGAGGGGGCCCACGCCATCGACGACCAGCGATTCGCGCTCGTCGAGGCCGCCGATCTCGTCGACGCCACCGTCGCCAAGGGTGGTCGCCGCTGGGAAGAGGCCCGGGCCATCGCCACCCGTCTCGTGGGGCGTATCTGCATCATCTACGCCGGGGGGCCGATCACGTCGCCGGTGGCACAGCGATGGAAGACCCAGGTCAACGAGAACGCCAAGATGCCGGCCTGGTGGTCGCTCCTGCCCGAGCTCGACCACAACGAGATCACCGGCTGGGAGACACTGCCCGAGCTCACCAGCCAGAGCCTGGGGATCGTGGCCCTCGTCGACAGGAGCGACCACCCCCGGATCCGGGCCCGACTTGCCCACACCGCCCGTCTCACCCAAGATGCGGTCCCCTGGGTCGCCGAGATCGCATCCGAGGGGACGTCGCCGCTGGCACGTCTGATGTCCCTGACAGCGGTAGGTGACCTCGTGTCCTGGATGCTGGCGGAGGCGGCAGGTGTCGATCCGGTGCCGGTGGCGACGATCGAGCGTCTAAAGGAGCTCCTGGCGGAGGACCATTCATGAACTATGACATCGCCGATCCCCTCCTCGCCGAGGACGGGGTGAGACGCATCGAGTGGGCGGGGCGACGCATGCCCGTGCTGCGCACGGTGCGTGACCGGTTTCTCGACGAGCGCCCCCTCGAGGGTCATGTGGTCGCCGCCTGTCTCCACGTCACCGCGGAGACGGCCAATCTCATGCTCGCCCTTCGCGACGGCGGGGCCGAGCCCCTCCTCTGCGCCTCAAACCCGCTCTCCACACAGGACGACGTCGCCGCGGCCCTTGTGGCCGATGGCATCCCGGTCTTTGCCATAAGAGGGGAGGACTCCGACACCTACTACAAGCACATCCACGCGGTGCTCGACCACGCCCCTGCGGTGACCATGGACGATGGCGCCGACCTGGCCACCCTGCTCCACACCGACCGGCGTGACATCGAGGTCATCGGGTCCACCGAGGAGACCACCACCGGAGTGATCAGACTCAGGGCGATGGCCGCCGACGGGACCCTGCGGGTCCCTGTGGTGGCCGTCAACGACTCGGCTACCAAGCATCTCTTCGACAACCACTACGGGACCGGTCAATCCACCTTGGACGGGGTCATCCGCGCCACCAACGTGCTGCTCGCCGGTCTCAACGTGGTGGTCGTGGGTTATGGCGACTGTGGACGGGGCATCGCCAGCCGCGCCGATGGGCTCGGGGCCAAGGTCATAGTCGTCGAGGTCGACCCGGTGCGGGCGCTGACCGCCGCCATGGACGGTTTCAGGGTCATGACCGCAAGCGAGGCGGCGGCCATCGGGGACCTCTTCATCACAGTCACCGGGAACAAGCACGTCCTCCGCCGCGAGCACTTCGAGCGGATGAGAGACGGGGTCATCCTCGCCAACTCGGGACATTTCGACGTCGAGATCGATCTCGTCGGTCTCAGGGCCATGTCGGTCGCCCGTCGCCCGGTGCGAGCCAACCTCGAGGAGTTCGAGATGAACGACGGTCGCCGGATCCTGGTGGCCGCCGAGGGACGTCTCGTGAACCTGGGCGCCGCCGAGGGCCACCCGGCCGACGTCATGGACATGTCGTTCTCCAACCAGGCCCTCGCAGCGGAGTACCTGATCCAGAATCGCGGAAAACTAGAACCCGGTATCTACACATTGCCCTCCGAGATCGACGATCGTGTGGCCACTATCAAGTTGGGTCATCTCGGTGGCACGTTGGAGCAACTGACCGAAGAGCAAGTCGCGTATCTGAGCGGGTGGCAGGAGGGCACCGCATAGCCCGACCGGAGACGCCTCGTGAACAATTGGCGGAGCTGGGGCGGGATCTGCGCTCGAATCTGTCACGCAGGGGCCAAGCTGACCTGACACCCCTCGACCGGGATCCGTTCCCGGTCTTGTCGACCCAAGACGCCCAGCGGATCCCCGGTCTCGTCCCGCTTCGTTTCGGCAGGATGATCCAGAGCCCGTTCGCCTACTACCGGGGAGCCGCGGCCGTGATGACGGGCGATCTCGCCCGGCAGCGCACCACGGGACCGCGCGTCGTCGGCTGTGGCGACGCCCACGTCGGCAACTTCGGTCCCCACTCCTCCCTCGACGGGCGCCACGGCTTCGATCTCACTGACTTCGACGAGGCCGGGTTGGCGCCATGGGAGTGGGACCTGAAGCGTCTCGCCACGAGTGTGGCCGTGGTGGGGCGTGACGCCGCTTTCCCGGTGGAGTCCATTCGGGAAGCGGTCCGCTTCACGGTGTCGGGCTACCGCCAGACCCTGCGACAGATGATGGAGATGACGATCCAGGAGCGCTTCTACCACCACATCGAGACCGAGGCGATCGTGAAGACATTGCGGCGGAAGAAGGGCCGTGGGCCAGAGCAGACGGAGCGGGTCCGGCAACGCACCGCCGACAGGGTGTTGGACCCCCTCGTGATCGTCGACGAGGGTGGCCCGTCGATCGTGGAGCAACCCCCGATCACGAGACGGGTGGCCGAGGTCGATCGTGAGGCGCTCACGATGCTCTTCGAGCAGTATCGGAGCACGGTGAGGGCCGACATCGCCCAGCTCCTGTCCCAGTTCAGCCTGACCGACTTCGTTCTCAGGGTCGTCGGCGTGGGGAGCGTCGGCACCAGATGCTTCATAGCACTCCTCATCGGCCCCGCCGGAGAGACGCTCTTCCTCCAGGTCAAAGAGGCGTCGAGATCGGTGCTGGAGACTCACGGGGGGATCACCCAGATCCTCCCCGACCGGCTGGCACGTCCCCTGCAAGGTCACCAGGGCTATCGGGTGGTGGCCTGCCAGCGCATTCTCCAGGCCGACACGGACCCTTTCCTGGCCTGGATATCGGTTGAGGAGGAAGGTCCCTCAGGACCCACGACCACCGACTACTACTGGCGTCAGTTCCGCGAGAAGGGGTCGATCGACGTCACCACTCTGACCGCCTCGCAGATCCAGGCCTACGGCGGGCTCAGCGCAGACCTGTTGGCCAGGGCCCACGCACAGAGTCCTCACGGCCAGACCGTGGCGGCCTACATGGGTCACTCGGAGGTGTTCGACGAGGCAGTGACGGGCTGGGCCATGGCCTACTCCGACCAGGTGGAGCGTGACCACGAGGCCTTGGTCAAGGCCGTGCGCCGGGGTGACATCCCGGTCGAGGAGGAGGTCTGAGGGACCTCTTCAGCGGTGAGGCCGTCTCCCATATGTTGGGGGGATGATCTGTCAGTGCTGTCATCGTCCGGGTCCCTGGCTGTGCCGGGGATGCCGGGCGGCCCTCCGCCCTGCGAACGAGCGACTCCTTCCCGGTGGACTGCGGCTGATCGCCGCCTTCGAGCACACCGGCCCGGCCAGGGCCCTGGTCGCCGCTCTCAAGTACCGCGGGGTCGCCGGCTACGAACAGCTCGTCGCCGATCTGCTGGCTTCCCGTGTGCCGCCTCATCCCCTGGTGCCGGTGCCGAGGGCGATCAGTCGCCGCATCGAGTACGGGGTCGACGCCGCCACGGTGCTCGCCGGGGCGATAGCCACACGTGTCGGTGTGCCCGTCCTCCATCTCCTCCGCTCGCCGCTCCACCGGCGACCACGGGCCGGGAGCGACCATCGCAGACCGGTTGCTCCCTTCGTGGCAGATCCCCGACCTTCGTCTCCCCTGGTTCTCGTCGACGACGTCGTGACCACCGGGGCCACTCTCCGGGCTGCCTCCGACGCACTGGGAGGGGTGGTGCTCGCGGTTGCGGCGAACATGGTGCCCTTGGTGTCTAGTCTGTCGGGACCCGACCCCACCTTTGAATGGCCTCAGTACTGATAGTCGACGACGCAGAGCTGTTCCGCGAGGCGTTGCGGGCCGCGTTCCTCCAGGAGGGCTTCGAGGTGGCCGGGGTGGCGGCCGACGCCATGACCGGCATCGACCTCACCCGTCTTCATGAACCCGATTTGGTGATGCTCGACCTCCTCATGCCGGGGATGTCGGGTCTCGAAGTCGTAGGGACCATCGTCAAGACGAGTCCCCGGACCCGGGTGGTCCTGCTCACGGCCAGCGAGTCCGCCGAGGACCTCCTGGCAGCCGTCAAGGCCGGGGCATCGGGGTATCTCACCAAAGACACACCCTTGCCACGTCTCGTGGCGGCGATGAACGACGTGCTCAATGGGGGGGCGGCGGTGTCACCGGCCATGGGTGGGAAGCTTTTCACCGCACTGCGTGACATGTTGCGTCATTACGGAGCAGCCACGGCCCGTACCCCCGAGCTCACCGGCCGGGAGCTCGAGATCCTCGCCATGGTCGGGGAGGGGATGACTTCCAGAGAGATAGCGGACAAGCTCTACATCTCGGAGAACACCGTGCGCAACCACGTGCGGAACATCCTCGACAAGCTGGGGATGTCGTCACGTTTCGA
>JAKEHF010000137.1 GCA_022615295.1 Actinomycetota bacterium
GTCGCCCACTCGTTCAACACGATCACGGTCGATGGCGACTGCTCTACCAACGACACTGTGGTCCTTCTCGCCAATGGGGCTGCCGGGGCACCTCGGGACGACGCTGCGTTCGCCGAGACCCTCGCCGAGGTGTGCTCCGACCTCGCCCGGCAGATAGTGGAGGACGGCGAGGGCGCCACCATGGTGATCGAAGTGACGGTCACCGGAGCAAAGAGCAACTCCGACGCCGCGGCGGTGGCCCTCAAGATCGCCGGCTCCTCGTTGGTGAAGACTGCTGCCTTCGGTCGAGATCCCAATTGGGGCCGGGTTGCGGCCGCCGCCGGGGCTGCGACGACGGCCGGGCAGCCGGTGACCCTCGATGCGGACACCCTGACCATCGCATTCAACGGGACCAAGGTCTTCTCCCGGGGGCGCCCCACCGGCACCGACCCCGACATGGACGGCCCGGTGCTCGTCATAGACGTCGACCTCGGGCAAGGAAGCGGTTCGGCCCGGTATCTTTTCACCGACCTCAGCTACGAGTACGTGAGGATCAACTCCGAGTACTCGACCTGAACGGAGTCCAATGACGAAGAGGGCGAGACAGGGCGCCATCCTGCGATTGATCGAGGAGAGGGAGATCGCCACCCAGGACGCCTTGGTGTCGGCCCTCGCCGACGAGGGTTTCGAAGTGACCCAAACCACCGTCTCCCGTGACGTCAATGAGCTGGGTCTTGGCAAGGTGCGGACCCGGGAGGGGCACCTGGTGTACGCCCGTAGCGGGAGCGCCGACGGGGACCGCCTGGAGATCCTCGGCCGGGCCTTGCAGCGCTGGGTGCTCAGCATCTCGGCGAGCGGCAACATGGTGGTCATCCACACTCTCAACGGCTATGCCGACCCGGTGGCCCAGGCCATCGACGAGGCGGCCCATCCCGACGTCCTCGGCACCGTTGCCGGCGAGAACACGGTCCTCATCGTCACCACCGAGGGCGTCGTCGGTGGCGACCTCGCAACCCAACTCACCGCCCTCTCCCAGGGTCAGCCCAGGGCCCGGGCCATCGGGTCGTCCTAGGGGCGCAACCTCGTCCCTTTCTGGTGGGTGGCACGCCGACGTTGACTGATATGACCCGGCTTGGCATACTCCCCGGAACGCATACGCGCTCATCTAGAGCGGCTGAGGGACAGGCCCCGTGAAGCCGCGGCAACCACTCCTCGAGAGAACGGTGCCAAAGCCTGACCGATGAGCTGCCAGCGGCGGCCTTCCGCCGGTGGCGCTCCGAGCGCGCCGAGAAGGAAGGAAGCCATGAGCCTGGCCAAATCGCTCATATGTCGGGAATGCTCCCGAACCTACGACCTCGCAGCCCTGTACTTCTGCGATTGGTGCTTCGGGCCGCTCGAGGTCACCTACGACTACGAGACGATCGCCGCCGGCATCACGCGGGAAGGAATCGCCGACGGGCCCCCCACCCTGTGGAGATATTCCGAGCTGCTGCCCGTCGACTCCGGGGACGCCGTCGACCTCGGGGCGGGTTTGACGCCTTTGACCCGGGCCGACCGCCTGGCTCGCGAGATCGGCCTGGGCGAGGTCTGGGTCAAAAACGACACGCTCAACCCGACCAACTCCTTCAAGGACCGGCCAGTCACGGTGGCCTTGACGAAGGCAGTCGAGCTCGGGCTGTCGACCGTCGCCTGTGCCTCCACCGGGAATCTGGCCAACTCGGTTGCCGCCCATGCGGCCCATGCCGGGCTTCGCTCCCATGTCTTCGTCCCAGGCGACATCGAGCCGTCGAAGATCGTCGCCACCGCGGCCCTGGGGAACGTGGTCCGGGTTGACGGGTCCTACGACGACGTGAACCGGCTGTGCTCACAGCTGGTCGACGAGTACCCCTGGGGGATCGTCAATGTGAACCTCCGGCCCTACTACGCCGAAGGCTCGAAGACGATCGCGTTCGAGACGGTGGAACAGCTCGGCTGGCGTCTCCCCGACCATGTCGTGGTGCCGGTCGCCAGCGGCGCCCTGCTCACCAAGATCGCCAAGGGGTTCGAGGAGCTGATCCGTGTCGGGCTGGTCGACGACACGAACAACGTCCGGATCTCCGGAGCGCAGGCAGCGGGGTGCTCGCCGGTGGCAACGGCCTTCGAGGAGGGAGCCGACGACATCCGGCCCCAGAAGCCGTCGACCATCGCCAAGTCGCTCGCTATTGGTGACCCCGCGGACGGTCTCTATGCCCTCGACGTGGTGCGCAAGAGCGGCGGCGTGGTGGCGTCGGTGAGCGATATCGAGATCATCGAGGCCATCTCCCTGCTCGCCGCCACCGAGGGGATTCTCACCGAGCCGGCGGGGGGTGTGACGGTGGCCACCTTGGTGAAGCTGGCGCGGGAGGGTGTGATCAGCCGTGACGAGCGGGTGGTGGTCTATGTCACGGGTCATGGGCTCAAGACACCCGAGGTGATCCCCGTCGCTCCCCGTCCCCCGATTAGGGCGAGTGTCGACGGGTTCAACGAGACATATGGAACGGAGGTATGACATGGCGGCGACAGTCAGGATCCCCACCTCGCTCAGAGGTCTAACGGACGGGAACAGAGAGGTGGAGGTGACCCACGGGCCGGTCGCCGAGGTGATCGGCGACCTGGTGGAGCGTTTTCCCCGCCTGGGGGAGCGTCTGGTCGATGAGGGTGGGTCACCACGAAGGTTCGTCAACATCTTCGTGGCCGACGAGGACATCAGGTTCCTCGACGGCGTCGACACCGTCGTCGACGACGGCGTGGTGGTGACCATCCTCCCTGCGGTGGCGGGAGGTTGACCATGACGCTCAGTTACCGCGACGTTGTCTCGGAGGCCAAGAGGCACATCAGGGAGATCGAGCCCGACGAGCTGGCGAGTCGTCTCGGGCACTTCGTGCTCGTGGACGTACGGGAGGCGGACGAGCACTCCCAGGGTGCGATACCAGGCTCGGTACTCGCTCCCCGGGGGTTGCTCGAGTCCGTGATTTCCGCCCATGTCAGCGACCCGGATGCCGGCCTTGTCGTCTATTGCGCGGGCGGAGCCCGCTCGGCGTTGGCCGCCCTCACCCTCCAGGGCATGGGCTACAGAAACGTGTGGTCGCTCGAGGGCGGCTTCAGCCGCTGGAAGAGGGAGGGGCTGGCGTGGCGTGCGCCGGAAACGCTCACTTCCGACCAGAGGGTCCGATACAGCCGTCATCTCCTCCTCCCCGAAGTGGGTGAGGAGGGTCAGATCCGGCTCCTCGAATCCAAGGTGGCCCTCGTCGGGGCGGGGGGTCTGGGATCCCCGGCGGCGATCTATCTCGCCGCGGCAGGTGTGGGGACATTGGGGATCATCGACGACGACGTCGTCGATGCCACCAACCTGCAACGGCAGGTGTTGCACAACCTCGACAGGCTCGGTGTGCCCAAGGTCGAGTCGGCTCGGGAGACGCTGACCGCTCTCAACCCTGACACCAAGGTGGTGGCCCACAACGTCCGTCTCGTCGCCGACAACGTGTTGGAGATACTCGGCGAGTACGACCTGGTCGTCGATGGCGGGGACAACTTCCCCACGCGCTATCTGGTCAACGACGCCTCGCTGCATCTGCGCAAGCCGGTGGTACACGGATCGATCTTCAGGTTCGATGGGCAGGTGACGGTGTTCGACCCCTACGACGGGCCCTGCTATCGGTGCCTGTTCCCGGAGCCGCCGCCACCCGAGCTGGCGCCGTCGTGTGCCGAGGCGGGGGTGCTCGGCGTCCTCCCCGGGATCATCGGGTCCATACAGGCGATCGAGACGATCAAGGTGCTGCTGGGTGTGGGTGAGAGCCTGGTGGGGCGTCTCCTCACCTACGACTCGCTCACCGAGGAGTTTGGGACGCTGCGGGTCAGACGTGACCCGGGTTGCCCTGCATGCGGTGACCCGGACCGGCCGCCCCGTCTTATCGACTATGACGATGCTTGTGTCTATCGAGGCCCAGGTGAGCGCTCGGGGTGAGCCGGGTCGACGAGGGGGGCTCGAATCCGGGGCATTCTCGAGAGGTTGTGTACCCCCCGGGGGGCCGTACTACCTGAGGTTGCCAGACGGTGCTTACAATCGAGCGCTTCCCGATTCGAGGGGAGCGATGCCCTCACACTGGCAACACAGAGAACGTGACGCCTGCGGCGTCGGCTTCATCTCCGCCCTCGACGGGGTGCCCAGCTTCCGGATGACCAGACTCGCCGTCGAGGCCCTGGTCCGTCTCGACCACCGCGGGGCCAAGGCGGCGGACGGGACCGGTGACGGCGCCGGTCTGGCAACCCAGATCCCACGGCGGCTGATGACCCGTGAGCTGGGGCGGCGTGGGATCACCCTGGGAGACGAGACCTTGGGCGTGGTCGTCTGCTTCCTGCCCAGCCTGGGCGCCGGCTCGGGCCGGGCCCTCATCGCCGACGCTCTGGCCGAGGAGGGTCTTAGGGTCTCCTTCTGGAGAAGGGTCCCCTGCGACCCGGGCGTCCTCGGCAGTCACGCCGCCGAGACCATGCCCATCATCGAGCAGGCGGTCATCGTCTCCACCGACCCTGTGGACGTGGTCGAGGACCGTCTCTATCTGGCCAGGAAGAGGATCGAGCGGGCGGCGGCCCCCGGTCTCAGCATCCCTTCGGCCTCGGCGCGGACCGTCGTCTACAAGGGGCTGTTCACGGCGAGCCGAGTCTCCGACTTCTACTGGGACCTCCGCGACCCCGACTACGAGACGGCCTTTGCCGTGTTCCACCAGCGCTACTCGACGAACACCTTCCCCAACTGGGTCAACGTCCAGCCCTTCCGGGTGCTCGCCCACAACGGCGAGATCAACACCATCAGCGCCAACCGCTCCTGGATGCTGGCTAGGGAGAAGGGGGCCCGGGCGGGGCGGTGGGGTGACCGGCTCCCCGACCTGTTCCCGTTCCTCCAGGGCGACGCCTCGGACTCGGCGAGTCTCGACAACGTGTTCGAGCTGCTTCTGCGCAGCGGGCGCTCCCTGCCCCACGTCAAGGAGCTGCTCATACCCGCCGCCTGGGAGAACGTCACCGACCTGGACCCGGAGCTCGCCGCCTTCTACGAGTACAACGCCTTCCTCACCGAGCCCTGGGACGGTCCGGCGGCGGTCGTGGCCACCGACGGGATCTCACTGTTGGCGGGGATGGACCGCAACGGGCTTCGCCCAGCGCGGTGGACCCTCACCCCTCAAGTGCTTCTGGTGGCGTCTGAGGCCGGGGTGTGCCCCGAAGAGGAGGCCATGGCGGTAGAGACCGGTCAGCTAGGTCCCGGTGAGATGATCCTCTTCGAGGGGATCCGGGGCCGGGTGATCCACGGTGATGAGTTGAAGGCAGAGCTGGCCTCGCTCCACCCCTACGACGAGTGGATCGACTCGGAGACCCTTCACATAAAGGCGCCATTCGACGCCGAGGCAGACGTCAGGTTCGACGGCGCCGCCCTGGCACGTGTCTTCGGCTACACACCCGAGGAGCGGCGTCTCGTCCTCGCCGAGATGGCCAGCGGCCGCACCCCTTTGGGATCGATGGGGAACGACACCGGTCTTGCCGCGCTGGCGGCCGGCCCGCAACGTCTCCCGAGGTTCTTCCACCAGCAGTTCGCCCAGGTGACCAATCCCCCCATGGACCCGATCCGGGAGATGCTGGTGATGTCGATGTCGATCCAGTTGGGGCGTCGCGGCTCCATCCTCGACGACGGTCGCCAACAGGCCCATCTCATCGAGCTCAGCGGGCCGGTGATCTCCGATGCCGAGCTGGTGGCCATCCTCGCCTCGGCCGACAAGGGCTTCGGCAGCCATTGGATCGAGGCGCTGTGGCCGAGTTCCGAGGGTCCCCCGGGCATGGAGGACCGGCTCGACGTCATATGCGCCGAGGCGGCTCGGGCGGTGGCCGACGGGGTGTCGATACTCGTGCTGTCCGACAGGGGGTGCGACCCCGACCACACCCCGTTGCCCATGCTCCTCGTCGTGGGGGCCGTCCACCACCGTCTCATCGACGAGGGCATCAGGGGCAACGTCTCCATCGTCGTCGTCTCCGGTGAGCCAAGGGACCCTCACGACCTTGCCTGTCTGATCGGCTTCGGGGCCTCCGCCGTGAATCCCTATCTGGCCATCGACCAGGTGCGCGACCTCTCGGTGTCGGGCCTCGTCGACCTCGACCCGGTGTCCGCTCAGGAGAACTATCGGGAGGAGATGCAGGCGGGGCTTCTCAAGGTCATGTCGAAGATGGGCATCTGCACGCTGTCCGCCTATCGCGGGTCGGAGCTGTTCGAGCCGATCGGTATCGCGGAGGAAGTCTGTCTCCGAGCGTTCCGCAACGCCCCCCGCCGTCTTCGTGGGATCGGCTTCGGGGAGCTGGCCAAGTCGGCGCTCGAGGCCCACTCCCGATACCACCAGGGCGAGACCCCGCATGGCGGCTTCTACAAGCACCACAGCCGGGGTGAACGACACGTGACCAGCCCCCTGGCGGTGAAGGCGGTGCAGAAGGCGGCGAGGACGGGGGAGATTCATGATTGGGTGGACTACCTGCGCATCGTCGGCGACCGCCCCCCGGCGTTGATCCGGGATCTGCTCGATCTCGTCCCCGCCGAGCCGATACCGATCGATGAGGTCGAGTCGGTCGAGCGGGTCATGCGCCGATTCACCACGGCCGCCATGTCCCATGGCGCCCTCTCCAAGGAGGCCCACGAGACCCTGGCGGCGGCGATGAACCTGATCGGCGGGCTCTCCAACTCGGGTGAGGGGGGAGAGGACAATGACCGCTTCGCTACGGCGACCAACTCCGCGATCAAACAGGTGGCATCGGGGAGGTTCGGGGTAACCCCCGCCTACCTGCTCTCGGCGGAGGAGCTCCAGATAAAGATGGCCCAGGGCTCAAAGCCCGGCGAGGGTGGCCAGCTCCCCGGGCACAAGGTCACCGACGAGATCGCACGGCTCCGTCACACCGGACCCGGGGTCACCCTGATCTCGCCGCCACCCCACCACGACATCTACTCGATCGAGGACCTCGCCCAGCTGATCTACGACCTCAAGGCCTTCAACCCGGCGGCTCGGGTCTCGGTGAAGCTCGTTTCCACCCCGGGTGTGGGGACCATCGCCGTTGGAGTGGTCAAGGCGGGAGCCGACGTGATCACCCTGTCCGGTGGCGAGGGCGGGACTGGTGCCTCCCCATTGGTGTCGATCAAGCACGCCGGCTCCCCATGGGAGCTGGGGCTCGCCGAGACCCATCAGGTCCTCGTGGCCAACGACGCCCGCACCCGCGTTGTTTTGGAGACGGACGGCGGGTTCCGAACCGGTGTCGACGTGATCGTCGCCGCCCTCTTGGGCGCTGAAAGGTTCGGATTCGGAACGCTCCCCCTGCTCGCCCTGGGATGCAAGATGGTCCGTCAGTGCCATCTCAACACCTGTCCGGTGGGCATCACCACCCAGGACCTCGACCTCCGAGCCAAGTATCGGGGGTCGGTCGACCAGGTGGTGTCCCTGTTCCGTCTTCTCGCCGAAGAGATCCGTCATTACCTCGCCGCCCTCGGCGCCCGCTCCATCGAAGAGATCGTCGGCAGGGCCGACCTCCTGAGACCGAAGGAGCCCGACCATCCGCTCTCCGCCGACCTCGCTGCGATGCTGGTGCACGCCGAGGGTCGCAAGAAGCACGGCGGGTATAGGGCGTTTCCCCTTTCCGACTTGAGCAAGCGGGTGGTGGCCGACGCAGCGGAGGCCCTGCGAAGCGGCAGACCCGTCCGACTCGCCTATCCCATCCGCAACGTCGACCGCTCCTTCGGGGCCCGTCTCTCGGGGACCATCACCGCCCTGCACGGCTCCGGCGGGCTTCCCGAGGGCACGATCGACGTCTCACTGTCCGGCACGGCGGGTCAGAGTCTGGGCGCCTGGCTTTGCCCCGGTGTGACGATACGACTCGAGGGCACGACGAACGACTACGTCGGCAAGGGCATGGCCGGCGGAGTGCTGGCCATCGCCCCCCGGTCGGAGCTGGGGACGGCCACACCGCACGGCGCAGGCAACGCCGTGCTCTACGGGGCAACCGGAGGCTCGGTGTTCATCGCCGGGCGTGTTGGCCAGCGTTTCGCTGTCCGGAACTCGGGAGCGACCGCGGTCGTGGAGGGCTGCTCCGACCATGCCTGCGAGTACATGACGGGGGGTCGGGTCCTCATGCTCGGGCCGACCGGCCGCAATGTCGCCGCCGGGATGACCGGCGGGCTCGTCTATGTGTGGGATCCCCCGACCGCCCTCAAAGGTCATCTCGCCGCAACGGCGCCGTCGGTGCGCCGGCCGAGCGACGAGGAGCTCACTGAGATCGAGACGCTCCTCGGACGACATGTCGAGCTCACCGGCAGCGCTCTCGCCTCCCGGCTGCTCGAGGAGGGGGTGGACCGCAACACATTCTGGGTGATCGAGGGGCAGTCTCCGAAGGTGGTGGCGTCGGAGACCCAGGAGCTGACCCCGGTCGCCAAGCCGGTCGGCTGGGTCTGATCACTCGTCGGGCGGGTCCTCGGGCTCTTCGCCAACATCCTCGAGCCCCTCGCAGAACTCCAGCTCGTCGCCACACAGAACGATCGTGTAGTCGGCGACCAGCTCTCCACCGCTGTACCTGACGGTCACGCTGTCGACGACGCCTCCACCGGGACCGCCGCGTTCGACCCCGATGATGATCTGGGTCCTCGTCACCGGGTCGGCCTCGCCGCAGTCGGTGTCGACGACAGCCCCATCGATCTCCTGCAGGGTCTCGGGGGCGAGTCCGGTGGGGGGAAACCCGTCGACCGCGCCCACGAAACCATCCTCGGCCTCGTACACGTAGCCGCCCAACACCTCGATCGAGCCCTGGATGCTGGTGGCTCCCACCGAGACCAGCCTCACCGGGCCGTCGCTGGCGCAGACAAAGATCCCGAATGACTTGTCGGTGCCTGCGCTGAAATCGCGAAAGCCGTTGATGACCTGCTCATCGAGGGACACCAAGGTTCCGGAAGGCTCGTTGCATGCGGCGACGAGAAGCAACAGGGCGCTGACCAGGACGCGACGCACCCTGCGAGGGTAAGGGCTGGACAGGCTCTATGCCCAGGTCAGGAATACGGCCGACCTGCCGATAACCTGGTCGTGATGACCCCACGACGCCCTCTCCTCCTCGTCTGTCTCGTCGTCGTGTCCCTCATGGTCTCTGCCTGCACCCGCACTCCCGCCGAGACCAGCACCACCGCGACGCCGCCCACCACGCTGAGCGAGTCGACCACTACCACGACCGGTGAGATATCGACCTCGACCAGCGCACCGGGCATCACCAGACCCGACCTCAGCGGTCTCGAGGGTCTCTCGGTGGGGGTGCGGGCCCAGCTGGAGGATCTGATCGTTGCCGCCCAGGAGATACGTGATCTCCCCCTTCTCTCGGTTCCGGTGATCACGGTGCTCGACGAGTCCGCCTTCGAGGCCCGGGTGCAGTCGATAGTCGACGAGGCCTCGGAGAGCTTTCCCGCCGACCAGGCCCTGTACAAGGCCTTGGGGCTGCTCGCACCGGAAGCCGATCTCGTGACGATGCTCAACGCCCTATACAGCGAGCAGGTGGCGGGGTTCTACGACGACGGCGAGATCGTGGTCCCCTCGAGTGGCGACAGCCTGAGCGTCATCGCCCAGGGGACGATCTTCCACGAGATGGTCCACGTGCTCGCCGACCAACACTTCGGCTTCGACGCCGTACGCGTGGAGATGGAGGAGGAGAAGCGCTTCGACGAGCTCGCCGCCTACCAGGCCCTGGCAGAGGGCGACGCCTCTCTCGCCGAAGTGATGTGGGTGCAGTCGTTGTCCCAGCGCGAGCTCGGCGAGCTAATCGCCGCCTCGTTCGAGATCGACAGGACGGTGCTCGACTCCATGCCCCGCTTCATCAGGGACTCTCTGATGTTTCCCTACCAGTCGGGCCTCGAGTTCGCACAGGGTCTCTATCAGACCGGTGGCTGGGAGGCGGTCAACGAGGCCTACACGACGATGCCGGACCTACCCGGTTCGACCGAGCAGATCCTGACGCCGGATGACTATGGACGTGACCTCCCTGCCGCGGTCGAGACCCTGGATGTCGACGTTCCCGGCTACGAGCTCGAGGCGACCTCGGTTTGGGGCGAGCTGGGGCTGCGGCTGATGATGGATCAGGGGCTGGGGGAGCGGGCCTCTCTCGAGGCCTCCGACGGCTGGGGCGGCGACTTCTACCACCAGTGGTTCGACGGGCAGAACGCCGCTCTCCTGGTGGTTCTGGCAGCCGACACTGCGGCAGACCTGGAGGAGATGCGCAGCGGTCTTCTCTCCTACGCCCAGTCGATGGTGGACGAGGAGGACTTCGTGTGGGTCGACGAGGAGGCGGGGCTCCTCTACTTCATCCTCGCCGACGAGGAGACGGTGGGCGAGGGCATTAGGGACGCCGTAGGGCTCACCCCCTGAACGGCTTCCAACTCCCAGACGGGGCATCTAGGTTCGGACCGCATGGAGGCAACACTCGGCTGTGATGGCTGGAGCCGCCGCGTGACGGTCGCCCGCGGCTTCTGGCAGCGATTACGCGGGATTCGTGGGCGAAGCGGCGCCGACTCGATTCTCATCGCGACCAGGTCGGTCCATGGCTTCGGGGTCGGCCGACCGATCCTGGCAGTGGGGCTCGACTCGGGTCTGCGGGTCGTGGTCATCAGGGACCTCCCACCGGGTCGGATCGTCTGGTCTCGCGGGGTGAGATGGTGGCTCGAGCTACCCGCCGATGCGAAGCCACCGGCAGTGGGCCGGGTGCTCGAGGTGACCCTTGGCTGAGGGGAGGCTCTATGTCTGCGCCACACCGATCGGGAACCTCGCCGACATCAGCGACAGGCTGCGTCAGACCCTGTCGGCTGTCGACGTGGTCTATGCCGAGGACACGAGACGGGTCGCCAAGCTGCTCGCTCGTCTCGAGATCGTGGCCGAGGTTCGCTCTTTATTCGAGGGTAACGAGCGAATGAGGAGCGCCGAGCTGGTCAGGGCCCTGGCCGAGGGCCGCGATGTGGCCCTGGTGAGCGATGCCGGCACACCGACGGTGAGCGATCCCGGAGCTATGGCGGTGGCGATGGCCCGTGAGGCGGGTCATCCGGTGACGGTGATCCCCGGACCGTCGGCAGTCACCACGGCCCTCGCCGTCTCGGGGTTCCCCGCCGACCGCTTCGTCTTCGAGGGGTTTCTCCCCCGTCAGGGGAAAGAGAGAGCGGAACATGTAGAGGCCCTCGCCGTCGAGCCGAGGACCGTGGTCCTCTTCGTCAGCCCGCGCCGGGTCCAGGCCGATCTGACGGCCCTTCGGGATGCAATCGGCGGCGAGCGCCGGGTCGTGGTGGCCAGGGAGCTCACCAAGCTCCATGAGGAGGTCTGGGCGGGGACCCTCGACGAGGCAGTGAGGCGATGGCGTGGTGAGACCAAGGGCGAGCTCACCGTGGTCCTGGCACCCGCCCCATCCGTCGACCCCGCGGTCTCCGAGGCTATTGCCGAAGCGAGAGACCTGATGGACTCGGGAGTCTCCGTCTCCGAGGCGGCGCGTCGGGTGGCGGAGAGCTCAGGGGTCTCGCGTCGTGTGGTCTATCAAGCCCTCATCGAGGGTCGTTGACGAGCTGGGCGCGACAGCTCGCACAGATCCCCTTGCCACGGAACTGGGTGACGTTGGTGTCCGACCCACAGAAGGTGCAGGTGTCCGTCATCTTCCTCAGGACGATGTTCGATCCGTCGACGGCGATGTAGAGATGGTCGCCCTCACGTATGTTGAACATCCGGCGTGTCTCGGCCGGGATGACGATCCTTCCGAGGTCGTCGATCTTCCTCGTGATTCCTGAGTCCATGACCGGGGGGCAGCCTACTGTCCACGAGCCATGCCCTGGGTCGACACCCACTGCCATCTCCAACTGGACGGGCGTCCGGCCGACGTCCTCCTGGGCCGAGCCGAGGAGGTCGCCTGGGTGGTGGTCCCCGGGGTCGATCACCTCTCGTCATTGGCCGCCATCGAGCTCGCCGCGGATCATCCGGGTCGTGTTCTCGCCACCGCCGGTCTCCAGCTCGGCCAGCAGGTCGCCGAGGGCCGATGGGTCGTGGGACAGGTCGCCGTCCATCTCCACCAGCGCTTCGTAGCCCTGGGCCAGCCCGACCTTGAAGCCTTCCCGGTAGGCGCTCCCGAGCCCCGATTTGGACGGGCGCCGCAGCACCTCGATCCCGCCGAGCTCGGGGGCGAGGGCGTCGGCCAGGTCGGCCGTGCCGTCGGGGCTGTTGTCGTCGACCAC
>JAKEHF010000138.1 GCA_022615295.1 Actinomycetota bacterium
GACGTCTGTGGAAGATCATCGTCAGCGGCTTCTTCGAGCCGGTCTTCTACCTGCTCTCCATCGGCGTCGGCATCGGGGCCCTCATCGGGGAGCTCACCCTCCCCGGCGGGCAGACCGTCTCGTACACCGCATTCGTGGCCCCCGCCCTCATGGCGACGTCGGCCATGAACGGGGCGGTGATGGAGACCACGTTCAACATCTTCTTCAAGCTCCGCTTCGAGCACATCTATGAGGGGATCCTGACCACACCGATGCAGGTGCGGGACATCGCCTTCGGCGAGATCGGTTGGGCGTTGTTCCGGGGCTCGATCTACTCGTCGGTCTTCCTGGTGGTGATGACGGTGATGGACCTCACGAACACCTGGTGGGCGTTGCTGACCATCCCCGCCTCGGTGCTGATCGGTTTCGCCTTCGGGGCGGTCGGCCTCGCCTGCTGCACCTTTATGCGCTCCTGGCAGGACTTCGACCTCGTGATGCTGGCGACCATGCCGCTGTTCCTCTTCTCGGCGACCTTCTACCCCTTGGACGTCTACCCACCGGCCCTCCAGTTGGTCACCCGGCTCTCGCCGCTCTATCACGGGAACGAGCTCCTCCGGGCCTTCTCCCTGGGCAGCTTCGACTGGACCGTGCTCGGTCATGTCGGGTTCCTGGTGGCCATGGGTCTGGTCGGGATCACGGTCGCCTCCCGACGTCTCGACGGTCTGCTCCGCAAGTAGACCGCGAGTCAGCGGGCAAGGACGGCGGCGATGCCCCCGAGCAGGGTGACGATTACACCCGTCAGACCGGTGATCAGGATGAAAATCAGCCTGTCGAGCTTTCGCTCGATGGCTGTGACCCGTTCCTTCAGGATGACCACCTCGGCCCGGATCACCGCGAGATCGCCTCTCAGCTCGGCGATGTCGCCTTTGGTGGCCACTTCATCCAGTTCATACAAGGGGAGAGCACTCATCAACGTCTCCGTCCTGTCAGGGCCAAGGACCTCGATGAGCCCATTGTAGAGATCGTGACGTGCCGCCTCGGAAGGGACCATGGGCCGATGATGCGGGCCGGCATGGGCGGGTTCAAGGGGTTTGCCGTAGTCTCCATGCCCGTGATCGACCTCACCTTCCCCCTCCATGCGCCACGGGGGACGGTCCTCAATACCAAGGGATGGCTCCAGGAGGGCGCCCTGCGCTGTCTCCTCAACAATCTCGATCCCGAAGTCGCCGAAGACCCGGAGAACCTGGTCGTCTATGGGGGTCGTGGCAAGGCCGCCCGCAACCTCGAGGCGTTGCGTGTGATCGTCCGCACCCTGGAACGGCTCG
This sequence comes from Actinomycetota bacterium, assembly GCA_022615295.1. GTDB lineage: Bacteria > Actinomycetota > Acidimicrobiia > Spongiisociales > ZC4RG35 > ZC4RG35. Next base: position 1,305 of record JAKEHF010000138.1, read on the forward strand.
ACAACGATGAGACCCTCCTGGTCCAGTCGGGCAAGCCCGTCGGGGTGTTCCGCACCCACGAGATGGCGCCAAGGGTTCTGATCGCCAACAGCCTGCTCGTCCCCCGGTGGGCCACCCTCGAGCACTTCTGGGAGCTGGAGGCCAGAGGCTTGATGATGTACGGTCAGATGACCGCCGGGTCCTGGATCTACATCGGCACCCAGGGAATCCTCCAAGGCACCTACCAGACCTTCGCCGCCATCGCAGAGAAACGGTTTGGGGGCACCCTCGCCGGGACAATCACCCTCACCGGTGGCCTGGGTGGCATGGGTGGGGCCCAGCCCCTGGCCATCACCATGAATGGTGGCGTGGCCCTGTGCGTCGAGGTCGACGCCCACCGCATCCAGCGACGTCTCGAGACCGGCTATCTCGACGTTGCCGCGGGATCGATCGAGGAGGCCGTTGCCGGGGCCGTCGAGGCGAAACGGCGACGTCGGCCGATGTCCATCGGTCTTCTGGGCAACGCCGCCGACGTCTTCCCCGTCCTGAGAGAGCTGACCACCGAGATCGACATCGTCACCGATCAGACCTCGGCGCACGACCCCCTCTACGGGTATGTCCCGGCCGGGTATGACCTCGAGGAAGCGGCAAGACTCCGTGCCGAGGACCCCGACACCTACATCAAGGCGGCGAGGGAGTCGATGGCGACACAGTGCGAGGCGATGGTCGCCTTCTCCCGTGACGGCGCCGAGGTCTTCGACTACGGGAACAACCTCCGTGGAGAGGCACAGCTCGCCGGGTATGGGGACGCCTTCTCCTACCCTGGCTTCGTCCCCGCGTACATCCGGGAGCTGTTCTGCGAAGGCTCGGGCCCCTTCCGCTGGGTGGCCCTGTCCGGGAGTCCTGCGGACATCGCCGCGACCGACCGGGCGATCCTCGAGCTGTTCGCTGACAACGAGCCGCTTCATCGCTGGCTGAGGATGGCCTCGGAGAAGGTCCAGTTCCAGGGTCTGCCGGCTCGCATCTGCTGGCTCTCCTACGGGGAGCGTCACCTCGCCGGGCTTCGCTTCAACGACCTGGTGGCGGCGGGCAAGGTCGAGGCGCCCATCGTCATCGGCCGGGACCATCTCGACTCCGGATCGGTCGCCTCACCCTTCCGGGAGACCGAGGACATGGCCGATGGATCGGATGCCGTCGCTGACTGGCCGATCCTCAACGCCATGCTCAACGTGGCTTCGGGGGCGGCCTGGGTGGCCGTCCATCATGGGGGAGGGGTGGGCATCGGCAACTCGATACATGCCGGGGCCCAGGTGGTAGCCGACGGGACTCCTCAGGGCGCGACACGGGTGGAGAGGGTCCTCACCAACGACCCGGGGACCGGTGTCATGCGTCACGCCGACGCCGGTTACGAGAAGGCGATCCGGGTTGCCGCCGAGCGCGGCATCGACTTGCCCGTGATCCATGCCGATCGTTGACCCGCACTGGCCCCGTGCCGACACCTGGCTTGCCATGGACAGCCCGGATCCGTCGTTGCTGGTGGTCGGGGTGCCCTCGTCAAAGGCCTCATTGACCCCTTCGCGAGCCGACCTGGCGCCGCTCTTGATGAGGGAGCGTCTCCACCGGTTCTCGACGTTCCATGGCGAGCACGACGTCGATCTCGCCGACCTGGCGGTGCGGGACATGGGCAACTGGCCGGTGTCCGAGCTCGACATGGTTGACATGCCGGAGATGGTCCATCGTCTGGCGTCGGGTCTACCCCGTACACCGATGACCTTCTATCTCGGCGGGGACAACGCCATCACCCGACCCCTGGTCAGGGCGATCGACGCAGATCTGAGCACCGTCGGGGTCGTCACCTTCGACGCCCATCATGACGTGCGGTCCCTCGACCGAGGGCCGACCAACGGCACCCCGATCAGGGGTCTGATCGAGATGGAGGGTCTCCCCGGACGCAACGTGGCCCAGGTGGGCATCCACTCGTTCGCCAACTCCGTCCCCTACCGCGCCTACTGCCTGGAGAAGGGGGTCGGAGTCTTCACCGTCTCCGATGTGGAGCGCAGAGGCATCGAGGAGGTCCTCTACGAGGTGTTCCGTCGTCTCGAGCACTGTGACCGCATCCATGTCGACGTAGACCTCGACGTGCTCGACCGCTGCTTCGCCCCGGGATGCCCCGGGGCGCGACCAGGTGGTCTGACCACACGTCAGCTGGCAGAGGGGGTGTGGTGGTGCGCCACCCGGCCCAGGGTGGTCTCGTTCGACTTCGTCGAGGTCGACCCTGACCTGGACCAAGGTCATCAGACCCTCGACGTGATGGCGCACCTGATGCTCACCGCAGCCGCCGGTTACGTCGCCCGCTGACGCTCCGTGAAGGTCCTCGCGGGCCCCTCCCGCGAAAACCTTCACCGAACGGTCTGGGGAAGATCTGGCCCGGCTGACCGGGTCGCCGGCGCCCGCTCTAGAGTTCGGTCGTATTCACGTTCTGGAGACGCACCTGGCTCTGCGCCGCCATCTTCCCGTCCTCCTCGCGGACGATGGTCACCCGCCAGAGCTGTTGGGTGCGTCCCCGGTGGACGGGTGTGGCCTCGGCGACGAGAACCCCGTCGCTCGTCGCCCTCAGGAAGTCGGTGATGTTGGTGACCCCGACGGCCCCGGCCATCCCCTGGGCCATGGCCCACAGCGCAGCGCCGGTGGAGGCTGCCGTCTCCGAGAGGGTGCAGTACACCCCACCGTGGACGACACCGTAAGGCTGATGGTGGTTGTCGTTGATGACGAGCCGGGCGACGGCCCGGTCGGCGGTGGCCTCGGCCAACTCGATGCCGGCGTGGGCGACGAAGGTCGGGCGCTCGGTGAACGGGTTTTTCAACTGCCGCACCCTACGCTGAGGACAGGGGTGGGGCCGATGTCGTCGTCGACGTACTCCCAGACCTCGACACCGAGACCCTCGTAGTAGGCGGCGCTGACGACGATCTCCATCTTGCCGTCACCGTTGAGGTCGCCCACCCCGCCCACGCTGAAGGCGACGGGGAAATCGGTGTCGTCGGTCATCACCGACTCCCCGATGACCGCCGTCTCCACGCCGCCACCGATCACCTTGCGTAGGAAGAGGATGGAGTAGTCGCCTTCGTTGGGGAAATAGCCCCCCTGGATGTCCTCGGCGACGATGAGGACCTCGTTCACCCCGTCACCCTCGAGGTCGGTGCGAAACACCTGTTTGATCTGGGGATCGGGCACGTCGAGACCACGTGACGCCAGGAGGTCACTGGCGTAGGCGGCGTGGCTGTCGTCCGGTGTGACCGGCTCGAAGAGATGGGGCTGAACACCCCAGGGGGCCGAGAGCACCACCCCGTACGGCCCGGGCCACTCTCCGAGCTGGTCGACGTCCTCGTCGAAGACCACCCCCAGGAGCTCCAGCGGGTCGCAGGCCAGAGCCTGGGGGCCACCCACGATGACGCCGGAGGCCATCACAGAGATCAGCTGATAGTCCTCGCCCCCGACAACAGGCAGGGCGTCGTACTCCTCGGCCCGCGCCCACCCCGACCCATCCCACCACCCCAAGGCCCCGAAGCCCGTGGTGATCAATGGCTCGTCGGCCCAGTCGCCGGCAAGACCCGGGTCGGTCGTGGTCGTTGACACCGGGGAGGTGGTGGTGGTCGTCGTTTCCAGCGTGGTGGTAGTTGCGTCGGGTGTGGTCGTCGTCGCGGTGATGACCGTCGTCGGGATGTCTGACGTGGTGGTCGTCCCGGCGGTCTCGGCAGGGCTGCAGGCGGCGACGAGCATCACACCTGCCAGGAGTCTGCGCATCATCCCAAGCTAGGCGCGGAAGGTGGCAATGTCATGGCCCACGGAGGCGGGCCGGAGGAGAGGAGGAGCCTCATACGACTCGGCCCCTCCTGACCACCATCACGGGATGACGGAGGACTCCGGGGTCGGTGACCGGGTTGGCGGGGAACAGCACCACGTCGGCGGGTGACCCGACGGTGAATGGGGCCGGTCTTCCCAGCGCCGCCCAGGCCGAGGAGGAGACCGCCTCCACCATCTGGTCGACGCCGAGGCCGTATTCGGCCAGCTTCAGGGCCTCATCGGCGACATCGGCGGGTGTGCCAACCAGATCCGTGCCCGCCAGGACATGGACGCCGGCCTCGACCGCCGTACCGAGAAGCCCTCTCACGTTGGCCAGCCCGTCTTCGAGCAACCGACCGCCGCTCGACGTCTCGCCGAGCTGGGCGATGGTTGTCTCCACACGGAGCAGTGTGGGCACCCACATCCCGGCCCGCCCGCCGAGCATGGCGATGTCCTCCTCGGTCAAGAACAGTCCATGCTCTATGGATTGGACTCCTGCCGCCACAGCCAGGGAGGGGACCTCCCGTGCCATGGTGTGAATGGCGACACGGGCGCCTCGTGTTGCAGCCGACTCGACAGCGCTGCGCAGCTCGGCCTCCGTGAAGTTGGCAACGGGTCCAACGCCGCGGCGCGGCCAGTCCCCGACGAGCTTCACCCACCCCCGACCCTCCTCGGCCGCGTTCACCACCTGGGCCGCCAGGTCGCGGCCCGCCACCTCCCGCGCAAACCCGGGGTAGTAGCCACCCGGAGCCGCCAGCAGCACCGACGCCGCCTCGATGTCCGGTCTTTCCGCCTCCTCCAAGGCATCTATCACACGAATCGTGGTGTCGTCTCTCCACCCCTTGTCGATGAGGAGCGTCACGCCATGGGCCAGTGCCATGCGGGCACGCTCGATGGCCTCCTCGAAGACACCGGGCCCATAGTCGAGCCGGGCGACGGCGAGGTGCGAGTGGGCGTCGACGAGACCGGGGAGGGCCCAGAGGTCGCGGCCGATCGTCGTCTCCGCTTCACCCGAAGGCTCGACCCAGCGCTCCCCGGCGACATCGAGGACCAGGGGTTCGCCTTGGGGGGGCGTGATGTGGACCCGGATGGTCACGGGGGGACGGTAGTGGCCGGCTCATAATGCCCTGGATGTGGCGGACCGTCATCGTGTCGTTGCTCACGCTGGCGGCCTGCGCCGTCCCCCAGACCCCACCCACCACTATTCCCGCCATAACCACCCCGGTCCCACCGGCCACCACCATCGCCACCACCACCCTCGAGATCGGCGACTGCACGACGCCACCAGTCACCTTCTCGGGGCTCTGTGAGGTCTTCGCCCTTCTCCAGGAATGGCATGTGGACCGGCCCATCGACCCCGCCACCCTCGCCGCATCGGCCACGGAGGCCCTGAACGACTTGACCCCCGCCGGGGCGCGACCGGGCTATCTGCAATGCGCCGCACCCGACCCGACATTCGAGGGGTTCTGCAGAAGTCTCGCCGAGGTCGCCGCCGGAACCGGGGCGGACATCGGAGAGATGGTCGACACCGCCGTGGTGCGGATGGTCGACGCGGCGCTCGGCCCATATTCCTACTACACACCTCCGGGAGAGGTCCCTCACGTCCGCGATGACGGTGTGGTGACAGGTGTCGGCGTCGTCCTCGATGCCCGTGACGCCGCCGGCTCCAGATGCGCCCGTCTCTCGCCGGCCTGCCCTCTCACCGTCCTCTACGTGCTCGAGGACGGGCCGGGCGACGTGGCGGGCCTCCTCCCCGGCGACGTGATCACCATCATCGACGGTGAGTCGGTTGACGGGGAGGGGTTTGCGGCGACCACCAGGCATCTCGCAGGGGAGGAGAGGGGCCGGGTGAGGATCACGGTGGTCCGCGACACGACGACCCTCGACATCGTGGTCGACAGGCAACCGTTGACCGGAGCCTTCGTGGAGGTCGACCTACCGAGACCGGGGGTGGGGTATCTCCGTGTCCCCAGCTTCTCGGAGGGGATCGCCGAGCTGGTCCACGAGGGGTTGGACGCCCTGATGGAACTGTCACCGGAGGTGATCGTCGTGGACCTGCGTGACAACGCCGGTGGTCTGATCGCCTCCGCCGTTGCGGTCGCCTCGGAGTTCATCGGGGAAGGCCCGATCGTCCATCTCAACGCGCCCGACGGGAGTCACACGGAGACCGCGTCCGGGGACGGTCTGGCGGTTCTGACCGACGTCGTGGTGCTGGTCAACAGTGGAACGGCCTCGGCGGCCGAGGTCGTCGCCGGGGCGCTACGAGACCGTCGGAGCGCCCTCCTGGTTGGCACGAACACCTTTGGTAAAGACGTGGTGCAGATACCCTTCGAATTGCGCAATGGTGGCCAGTTGCACGTTGTGGTGGCCACATGGACCACACCGGACGGTCACACCGCGGTGGGCGGTCTCTCCCCAGACGTGGAGATAGAGCTGGAGATGGATCTCATCTACACCGAGATCGTCGATGTCGTGATCGAGGCGACGAATTGAGGCTCGTCGTCCTCGGGCTGACCGCGCTCCTCATGGGGTGCACCGCGATCACGACGACGTCCACGGTCGATAC
>JAKEHF010000139.1 GCA_022615295.1 Actinomycetota bacterium
GCCAGCTCACCCAGCCGCTCGGCGGAGCCGGCGTCGAAGACCACCATCACCTCAGGTGTCTCCGGGAATCTCTCCGGCGCCACGAGCAGCTCCTGCCCGGGCAGAAAGGCCAGCCCCGAGGGCACGTCGAAGGGGTTGCCGAAGCTGGCGACCACCTCCTTGCCCGCCGCAACCGCAGCGAGCCCAAAGCCGAGCATCGAGCCGAGGGCGTCCCCATCGGGTCCTATGTGACAGGCGAGAGCGAGACTCGACGCCTTCTCGATGCGCCGTACCGCCTCGGTGGTCACTCTTCCTCCGACAGGTCACGGAGGATGGCCTCGATGCGCTCCCCGGTCGCGATCGCGGGGTCCAGGCGGAACTCGAGGGAGGGCGTGTACTTGAGCCTCACCTGGCGCCCGACGGCCGCCTGGAGACGATGGCTGGCCCGGCCTAGAGCCTCGAGGGCCGAGCCGTGCTCGTCTTGGCCGAGCACGTCCACGTATACCACCGCATGACGGAGGTCCGGAGACGTGTCAACACCCGTCACGGTCACCAGCTCGAGCCGAGTGTCGGCGAGCCGCTCGATCTCCTCGGCGAGGAGATGGTGGAGGATGGAATTGACCCGCAGCATCCGCTCATTCACTCCGGCTCCTCCAACTCGGCCCTGAACACGTCGAGGACTTCGACCTCGAGGCAGGAGTCAAGGTAGCGACGGAGGCTGGCCAGGGCCATCTCCAGGGCGGCCCCGTCCCGGGCGACCACGGCGACACCTATGGCGGCACGCTGCCAGACGTCCTGATGGTCGATCTCGGCAACGCTGTAGGAACCGAGCCGCCGGACTCCCTCGACCACCGGCCGGAGCACGCCTCGCTTCTCTTTCAGGGACCGGGCCGTGGGCAGACGGAGCTCGACCCTGAGGGCCGCCGCCCGCATCAGGTGCGGGCGACCTCGCGGACCACGTAGACCTCGATGAGGTCCCCCTCCTTGAGGTCGTGGTAGCCCTCGAAACCGATGCCACACTCGAATCCGGAAGCGACCTCCCGCACATCGTCTTTGAAGCGTCGCAACGAGCCGATGACGCCATCGTGGACCACGACCCCGTCGCGGAGAAGTCTCGCTTTCGCCCCGCGCTGGACCACGCCCTCGGTGACGTAGCAGCCGGCGATGGCACCCACCCGGGGCACCCGGAAGATGGCCCTGACCTCCGCCGTCCCCAGGACCTGCTCCATCTGGTCGGGGGCGAGCTGACCCACCAGGAGCTGCTCGATCTCGTCGAGGAGCTCGTAGATGACGCCATAGGTACGCACCTCGACCCCGGCGTCCTCGGCGGCTTTCCGCGCCTTGGGCTCGGGTCTGACGTTGAAGCCGACAATGACGGACTCGGTCACCTCGGCCAGCGTGACGTCGTTCTCGTTGATGCCACCCACGCCGGTGTGGATGATCTGGATCCTGCCCCCCTCCCTCTCGATCTTGGAGATCGAGTCATGCAACGCCTCGAGTGAGCCCTGGGCGTCGGCCTTGACGATGACGTTCAGCATGGCGTCCTCGCTCCGCAGCTGCTCGAGCAGACCCTGTAGACGATCGAGGGCACTCGGCGCCAAGTGAGCCTCGGCCCGCAGCGTCTCCTGTCTCTCCGCAGCGACACGACGAGCTTCGCGGTCGCTCTCGGCCACGTCGAAGAAGTCACCCGCCGAGGGGACGTCGTCCCAACCCATGATCTGGACGGGGACCGACGGGCCGGCGCTCAGCAAAGTCTCCCCCCTGTCGTCGACCAAGGCGCGGGCCCTGCCCGAGACATGGCCGGCCACGAAGGCGTCACCCTGCTGCAGGGTCCCTCGCTGCACGATGACCGACGCCACCGGGCCGCGGCCCCGCTCGAGCTGGGCCTCCACCACTACACCCGAGGCCGGGGCGTTCGGGTTGGCCCGGAAGTCCTCGAGCTGGGCGATGAGGTCGATCACCTCGAGCAGGTCGTCGACCCCCTGGCCGGTGACTGCCGACAGCTCGACACTGGGTACGTCGCCGCCCAACGCCTCGGTGATCACCTCGTGATTGGTGAGCTCGGTGCGCACCCGGCCAGGATCGGCTGCGGGCAGGTCCATCTTGTTGATCGCCACGATCATCTTGACACCGGCGGCCCTGGCATGGGAGATCGCCTCCACGGTCTGGGGCATCACCCCGTCGTTGGCGGCGACGACGAGGACGACGATGTCGGTGATGTTCGCTCCACGGGCCCGTAGCGCGGTGAAGGCGGCATGGCCCGGGGTGTCGATGAAGGTGATGCGACGACCATTGACCTCCACCTGGTAGGCACCGATGTGCTGGGTGATCCCGCCCTGCTCCCCCTCGACGACGTTGGTCTTCCGGATCGTGTCGAGCAGGCTTGTCTTCCCGTGGTCGACATGTCCCATCACCGTGACCACCGGCGGCCGGGGCTCGAGATCGGCCTCGCTGTCATCGAATCGTCGACGCTCCGGCGCTGCCGGCGGAGGCGTCTCGATCTCGACTATGTACCCGAAGCCCTCGGCGATGCCGTCGATGAGCGCTGCCGGCATCGGTTGACCTGCCCCGGCCGGGGCCCCCCGGTTGAGTAGTGCCTTGACGACCTCGCCGACGGGCTGATCGATGGCCTCGGCGAAGTCGGCCACGGTTACCCCCGCGCGAAGGCTGGCGATCCTCACCTCCGGACCGGTCTCGGGGGGGCTCGGCGCCGGCTCGGCCTCCTCGGGCTCGGGCATCTCGGGCTCGGCCGGCTCCTCTTGCTCGGGGCTGAAGGCGAGACGGAGCAGGTCCGCCTCCTCGTCGGAGAGCCCCGAGGAGGCGGTCTTGATGTCGATGGAGAGATCCTCTGCCTGGGTCATGATCTCCTTCGAGTCGATGCCCAGCTCCTTGGCGAGCTCGTAGACCCTCATCGATCACTCACTCTCGGTGTCCCCGGCCTCATCGACGACCCGATCCTCGTCGTCACCAACGGTCTCGGTGTCCCCAGCCTCATCGACGACCTGCGCCACCTCGTCGGGAACGGTCTCGGTGTCCGGGGCCGAGTCGACAACCTGAGCCACCTCGTCGGGAACGGTCTCGGTGTCGGAGCGGATGTCGACCTTGTAACCGCTGAGACGGGCGGCGAGGCGGGCGTTCTGCCCTTCCTTGCCGATGGCCAGCGAGAGCTGGTGCTCGGAGACCACCACGTCGGCCGTCTTGTTCTCGTGGTCCACGTGAACTTCCTTCACCTTGGCGGGCCCGAGGGCCTCGGCGATGAATTGGCCGACGTCCTCCCGCCACTGCACCACATCCACTTTCTCGCCTCGCAGCTCGTTGACGAC
>JAKEHF010000140.1 GCA_022615295.1 Actinomycetota bacterium
ATCTTCACAGAACCGTCCCTGTCAGACGGCCTGTGTGGTCAGCTCCTCGATATGACCGACTTCGACCTTTACCCCCGGCCCCATGGTCGAGGAGACGGTCATCCCCTTGAGATAACGCCCTTTGGCGGCCGCCGGCTTGGCCCGGACCACCTCCGCGGTCAGCGACGCCAGATTCCCCACCAGTTGGTCGACCCCGAACGAGACCTTGCCCATGGGCACGTGGACGTTCCCATACCGGTCGTTGCGGTATTCGATGCGGCCCCCCTTGAACTCGGTGACGGCCTTGGCCACGTCTTGGGTGACCGTACCCGCCTTGGGATTCGGCATCAGACCCCGGGGCCCGAGCACCCGGCCCAGCTTGCCCACCTCGGCCATCATGTCGGGGGTGGCGACGGCGACGTCGAAGTCGAGCTCACGCCCCCCCTGGATCGCCTCGACCAACTCGGTGCCCCCGACCACTTCGGCTCCGGCTTCCCGGGCGTCCCGCTCCTTCTCGGGCGGGCAGAAGACGGCAACCCGCACCGTCTTGCCGGTGCCATGGGGCAGTGAGACGGTGCCTCTCACCAGCTGATCCGCCTTCCGGGGGTCGATCCCGAGGCTGAAGACCACCTCGACCGTCTCGTCGAACTTGGCGGGTGCCAGGGTCTTCACCAGCTCCAGGGCCTGCGCCGCCGGATAGGGGGTGTTCTTGTCGTACCGCTGGGACGCCTCGCGGTACTTCTTCCCGTGTCTCATCTCATCTCCTTGTGGTCCAGTCGGCCTCTCGGCCTCCCACGTCGGACGCCGGCAGGGACCGGCGTCTTGTCTCAGCCCTCGACAGTTATGCCCATCGAGCGTGCCGTGCCCTCGACGATCTTCATGGCCCCCTCGATGTCGATGGCGTTGAGGTCGACCATCTTCGTCTCGGCGATATCACGCACCTGGGCCCTTGTCACGCTTCCCACCTTGGCCTTGTTCGGCTCACCCGACCCCTTGTCCACCCGAGCCGCCTGACGGAGCAGCGCCGCGGCCGGAGGTGTCTTGGTGACGAATGTGAACGATCGGTCTTCGTAGATGGAGACCTCGACGGGAATGATCTGCCCACGCTGGGAGGCCGTGGTGTCGTTGTAGGCCTTGACGAAATCCATGAGGTTGACACCGTGGGGGCCGAGGACCGTGCCCACCGGGGGCGCCGGGGTCGCCTGACCTGCGGGAAGCTGGATCTTCAGAGTTGTTACGAGTCTCTTCCTGGCCATGGTCTACCGCTCAGTTCTTCTGTATGTCCTCGAACCCCAGCTCCACCGGGGTGTCCCTGCCGAAGATGTTGACCAGCACCACCACCTTCTGCTGGTCGATGTTGATCTCCTCGATGATCCCGTTGAAGTCGGCGAAGGGCCCGGTCACCACCCTGACCTGCTCTCCGACCTCCCACTCTGGCTTGAAGCGGGGTTTGACCTTGTCCTCCTCCTCCTGAACACCCAGGAAGCGCTCCACCTCACGTCGGGAGAGTGGGGTGGGCTTCTGGGCGTTGCCGGCAACGAAGCCGGTCACCCCCGGGGTGTTGCGGACCGCGTACCAGGAGTCGTCGTCGAGAGTCATCCGGACCAGGATGTACCCCGGGAACACCTTGCGGGGGACGGTGATCTTCTTCCCACCCTTGAACTCGACCACGTCCTCCATCGGGATGTGGACCTCGAAGATCTTGTCCTCCATGTGCATGGACTGGATCCGTGTCTCGAGATTGGCCTTCACCTTGTTCTCGTACCCCGAATAGGAGTGGATGACGTACCAGTCGCCGGGCAGCTCGTAGGGGCTGATCGGGGCGACGGGCTCGGTGGTCTCGCCCTCGTCCGGCGGGAGGTTGGCGGCGGGCTCTGCCATCGTGGTGCTCATCCTCTTCTGTCGACAAGCCAGAGGACGGCTTGCTTGGCAACCACGTCGAGACCAAAGACGACACCGGTGAGGACGACGGTGGTGATCAGGGTGACGGTGGTGAAGACGACCATCTGGTCTCTCGTCGGCCAGGTCACCTTGCGCAGCTCGACCCTCACCTCATGGAGATAGTCCCGGAGCCGCCGGGGAAAGGACCGGCGTTCCGCCGTAGGCTGTGGTCTTGCCTGTAGGGCGGCGGCGCGGCGCTCGGCTCGGCTGGGACCGGTGGCTTCCTGTCTCTTCCGTCGCCTCTCCTCGGCCTCCTGGAGGCGGCGCATCTCTCGGTTCATGGCTCCTAGCTTTCTAAGGACTGGCAGGGGTGGAGGGACTCGAACCCCCAACCTCCGGTTTTGGAGACCGGCGCTCTGACCAGTTAGAGCTACACCCCTTCGGGGGTTCGCGGGTCGGTCAAGTATACGGGGGGAGGGCCCGGTTTCGGAAACCGCACATCGGGAGGACCGACTTCAGCTCCCCGCGGCCAGGCGTTCGTACTCGCTCGATGCTGAAGAAGCAGCAGTCGAGAGCTCTTCCAGAGACAGCGCAGCGACCACCGAACCCTCCGAGTCGAGTATCTGGAAGGAACCGTCTTCTTCTTGAAGCATGATGCTGTCAGGGCCCTCCGCCGGGCCTTCGGCGAGCAACGACCCATCTGCACCGGTCACGGCGACACGGGCGGTCCCGTCTAGCAGTGCGAAGAACCACTTGTCGAAGGTGATGGTCAGGTCATCCTGCACGATGACCAGGGGAGAGTTGTAGAGGTCCCCATAGTCGATTGCCGCCGGTTGCGGCGGAAGGTCGCTAATGAGCGGAATCCGACCAGCTTCGGCAGCAATTGGCCGCAACTCGGCGAGAGCGTAGGACCTCGACGAAAGGACCCAGTCATCTTGCTGGCTCAGCAAACTGTCGATCTCGGCGGCAACCTCATCCGGAGGGATATCACTGTCGACAATCCCCTCAGCTCCGCCCGCGAGGACCCAGGTTGCTCCGACCGGATCTGGGAGTGTGGCGAGACGCACCATAACCCGCAAGTCCTCCCCCACATGAAGGGATTGTGCTGTGGGTGCCGAAACAACCAACGTCAACTCCTCCGATGGCGGCGGCGGCGAACCCTCGCCTGAGTTGGCCCACTCAGACCAGACGACCCTTTCGACCGATAGCGTGACGTTCCTGTAGCTCCAGTCAAGGACCTCTTGTGGGCTGCCTACTTCATCGACACGAGCATCGACAACCAGCTCGGTCTGCTCAGCGTGAAGGAACGGTGTCAAGCTAGGCGGAGAGAGGATCGACATCGAACCTAAGACACCCTCAGCCCTCGGCAGGTGGCTACCCCAGTGATCGAGGTTGTCGTAGATCACACCACCGGAGCCTGTCGTTGCCACGTAGAGGTCATCAAGGATTCCGGAGCCGAACTGATGGGTTAGAAAGAAGATCCCAACGTCGCCGACCTTCCATGTCTTCTGGTTCTCGAGGCCGCCTGCCTCGATAGCTTCAGTTGTGAAGTGCGCAACCCGAAGGACATCCGCATCAGCTTCGCCGAGCAGCACCTCATCGACGCGCAGACTCCAGATGTCCTTTTCAGGACCGCCGAACGTGAACCGACCCTCGGTCCCGACCAGCTCACCGCGGACCACCAGCCTTGACATCGTGACGAGCCACCAACCGCCCCGCTCTTGAAACCTCGGGCCGCCAAACACTGACGTTCCCTCCGAGATGGGCCCTCCGGAAGGCGGCTGGCAAGCCCGGATTCGGCCTCACATCGTCGGGCGTGGCCTCAGCCTCCAGAAGACGACCGCCACGGCCACTGAGAACAAGGCCGCGATGACAGCTACAGGCCTCTTCCACGATCGGGGTAGCGCCAGGTCACCCTCCAGGGCCGACATGACCCTCCATTCGAGATCAGCTGGGGCCACCGCCCTCTCCCCGGCCATGGCCCGCAGCTCGTGCGCGGTTCGGGTCATGACGGCATGGCGGGCCTGACAACGCGGGCAGTCCGCCGTGTGGACACGGAATGGACGAGCCACCTCGCCACCATCCACAGCGCTGCTGGCCACGAAAGGCGCAGCCACCTCGCACATGACGTTCAAGCGGTCTCCTCGAGCTCTCGCGCCAGCCTCGCCCGGGCCCGATGCAGTCTGACCTTGGCCGCGGTGACGCTGATACCCATGACGTCGGCGATCTCGCCGTGAGACCAGCCGTAGACGTCCTTCATGACCACGACCTGACGTTGGCCCTCGGGTAGACCGTCGAGGGCCCGACGCAACCTCCCCCGCAGCTCGAGGAGCTCACCGGCGATCTCCGGATCGCTCGGGCCTGGTGGCGCCGGCATCTCGTAGAAGTCCTCGAGATGGAGGCCGGCGTTCCTCTTGGCCCGGTCGCGATGAGTCCAGGCGGTGTTGACGGTGATGCGGTGGAGCCATGTCGAGAGTCGGGAATCGCCACGGAAGCGGGGAAGGGCCCGCCACGCCCTCACCATCGCCTCCTGGGCGACGTCCGCCGCTAGATGTGGGTCACCGACCAGTCTTCTCGCCAACGTATAGACCTCGTCCTGATGGGCTCTCACCAGTGCTGCGAAGGCGGCACGATCCCCCCTCTGAGCCCTGGCGACCAGCTCTCGCTCTTTGGTGTCTTCGACCCTTGCGATGTCGTCCGCGTTACTCATCGGCCAGCACCACCCGGGCGCTCAAGTAGTCCTGGTCGGGGTCGGAGACGGTGACCACCAACTCGCTCTCCTCGGGCGTGGCGAGCACCGTCACCGGCCGGGCCGGAAGCAAAGGACTGCGGAATCTGACCCGACCAGAGCGAAGCGGTGTGGGACCAGGTCTCAGCATGGCGGCGGCGGCAAAAACCCATGACGCCTGGAGGAGGCCATGGACCACGACACCCGGCAGCCCGGCGACGACCGCCGCCTCATGGTCCCAATGGATCGGATTCCAGTCACGGGTGATACCGGCGTACCTCACCAGATCCGCCCTCGAGGCGCTCCTTTGGTCGGGGTCAGGGTCGCCATCATGGGAATAGGGAGGCTCCGTGTGCTGAAGGCCCGAGACGATCGGGGTCGACTCACCCGACACCAGGAAGAGGGATCCGCCCTCGACCACGACCTCACCATCCCGGGTGGCGTCGACGTCGAACCCGACGTAGTGCACACCGCCCCGCTCGCGCACCCTCCCCACCCTCCCGAAGACCACCAGATCCAGCCCGACCTCCAACGGCCCGTGCCACGAGAAGGTCTGCACGCCAAGGACGAC
>JAKEHF010000141.1 GCA_022615295.1 Actinomycetota bacterium
ACGAGGTCGCTGATGCTGACGGTGGGTCTGGGGGCGGTACTCGGTCTTACCGCGTTTGTCGCCCTCGGCGGGTCGGACGACCAGTACCCGTCGGCGCCCACCACCACCCCGGTCGAGCGCTCCGAGCCGGCACCGACGGCGACGACCTCGACCACAACCACCACCATCGCCACGACGACGACCCTTCCCCCGCGCTCTGAGGGCGAGGTCCCCGCGTGGACGGTGGGCCGGTCCTGGGGGTCGGTCCCCGGTGTAACGATGTTCCGGGGCAACCCCACCCGGACCTTCTACGGTGCGGGCCCGATCGGCGACGACCCCGTGGTGGTCTGGCGGTATCCCGAGCAGGCGATGTGCGCCACCTCCTCGGTGGGCGGGGTGTCCGAGGTGTGGTGTGGCATGGGATGGACAGGACAGCCCGTGGTCTACGACAGGGAGGACGGGGTCACCGAGCTCATCTTCGGGGCCTATGACCGGGCCGTCCACTTCGTCGACGCCGAGACCGGAGAGGACCTCCGTCCCCCCTTTCCCACAGGCGACATCATCAAGGGGAGCGTCACCCTGGACCCGGACGGGTACCCACTCCTCTATTTCGGCTCCCGGGACAACAAGCTCAGGATCGTGGCGCTCGACCGGGATCGTCCCCTCGAGCTGTGGTCGCTCGACGCCGATGCGGTGCGCGGGGTCTGGAACAACGACTGGGACGGCAACGCGGTGATCGTCGACGACGTCCTCTATGAGGGTGGGGAGAACGGCTGGCTGTTCGCCTACGAGCTCAGACGCGCCTACGACCCCGACGGGCTGGTCGTCGTCGACCCGAAGCTGCTCCTGGCCATGCCCGGGTACGACGACGAGCTCATAGCCACCGTTGGCCGCAACGTGTCGATCGAGTCCTCGGTGGCGCTCTTCGGCCATACCCTCTACTTCACAAACTCGGGAGGTCGGGTGATGGGTCTCGACGTATCTCGGATCCGGGAGGGTCTCGCCCCGGTGATCTTCGAGTACTTCACCGGGGGAGACATCGACGCCAGCCCGGTGGTCGACGAGGAGGGCAATCTCTACGTGGCCGTCGAGCACGAGCCGTCACAGATGGGAGCCACCGAGACGGCGAGGAACCATGAGGTGGGTCAACTGGTCAAACTCGACCCGGACGCCGCCGAGCCCAGGGTCTGGGGTCTCGACCTGACCTCGGGTGGCGAGGACTCGGGGATCTGGGCCACCCCGGCCCTCTACCGGGGTCATCTATATGTGAACACCCACAACGGGGATCTCATCGTGGTCGACACGGCCAGCGGGCGGATCACGTGGAGCGAGCCGGTGGGGTGGCACTCCTGGTCCTCCCCGGTGGTGGTCGACGACACCCTGGTTGTGGCCACATGTCAGGGGGATGTGCGTGCCTATGGTCTCGACGACCCCGCTCGCCCTTCGCGAATGTGGTCCCTCGAGCTGGGTGGATCCTGTCTCGAAGCGACACCGGTGGTCTGGGACGGCATCATCTACATCGGTTCCAGGGACGGGTTCATCAGGGCGATACGGTGACCCCGATGCTCCCCCGATCGGCGTGGCTCCTCATGGTCTCGTGTTTCCTCGGTGCCTGCGCCGCCACCCCCGCCGGATCCACCAGCACCATCGTTGTCACCACATCGTCGGTGGCGACCACTGTGACCACGTCGCCGCCCCGGCCGTGCCCACCTGCACCGTTCGGGATCGGTTATCTGCCCATCAACATCAACGAGGCCGGTTTCGACCCGGGTGGCGCCGAGCCCGACGTGTGGACGTCGGTCGGGGGATCAACGACCACCTTTTTCGGGAGGACCGACGGCACCGTGGCGATCGCCCTGATCCGGGGGACCCTCCCCGCAGTCGACTGGCCCGGGGACAAGGGGGAGACCACCGTCGACGGGGTGCGGGCCGCGGTGGGACCCCACCCCGACGGCACCTGGGTCATGGGCTGGTACCACGACCCCGCCGAGAGGTGCGACCTGTACACGATGGTGTTCTATCCCCCGTGGGACCCCTCGGAGGTGGAGAGGGTGATCCTGAGCATGGTCCGGGTGCCGGGGTGATGCTCAGCGCAGGCCTTCCACCACCTTGACCACATGCCCGGCGGTGCTCATGATGTAGAAGTGGATGCCGGGGACGTTCGCTTCGAGCAGCTCCCGGGCCTGTTCTCTCGCCCAGGCGACCCCCACGTTCGCCGCTCCGGCGTTGTCTTCCACCTTGTGCACCTCGTCGGCCAACTGCTCTGGGATCTCCGCCCCGAAGGTCCGGGGCAGCGACTGGAGTTGGTTGATGGTGGTGAGGATTTTCAACCCGGGGACGATGGGGACGGTGATCCCGGACTCACGACACAGGTCCACGAAGCGGAAGTAATGGCTGTTGTCGAAGAACATCTGGGTCACCACGTAGTGGGCCCCGGTGTCGACCTTTCGTTTGAGATTGGCGATGTCCCAGGCCAGATTGGGGGCCTCCGCGTGCTTCTCCGGGTAGCCCCCGACACCGACGCAGAAGTCGGTGGGCCGGGCGTCGGCGAGGTCCTCGAGGTAGCGGCCCTCGTTCATGGCGACGATCTGGGCCACCAGGTCGCTGGCATACTCGTTGACCGAGCGGTCGGGGCGTGGCGGCTTGCCCGGGCCCACTTCGTCTCCCCGCACCGCCAGGACGTTCTCGATCCCCAGATAGTGGAGCTCGATCAGGGCATCCTCGGTCTCCTCGCGTGTGAACCCCTTGCACAGGATGTGGGGCACGGCATCCACCCCGTACCGGTATTGGATGGCGGCGCAGACACCGATCGTCCCCGGTCTCTTCCGCTTCAC
The DNA here is from genome assembly GCA_022615295.1 of Actinomycetota bacterium. Classification (GTDB taxonomy): domain Bacteria; phylum Actinomycetota; class Acidimicrobiia; order Spongiisociales; family ZC4RG35; genus ZC4RG35. The sequence goes on from JAKEHF010000141.1 coordinate 2,814, forward strand.
GTGCTTGCGGACGACATTCCCCGGCATCTCCTCGTAATAGGCCTCGGCGGCGTGGCTGGTCACGTCGATAAAAGGCGGCTCGAAGGGAAGCAGGCTCTCGACCATCCCCAGGATGTCGTCGATCGAGCCCCCGCGACGGGGCGGGATGATCTCATATGAGATCAGTGGCTCCGACGCCTTGGCGTAGTGCTCGCTGACCTTCATCGTGGCGGCAGGCTAACGCCGCCCGCAGACATCCAGGCGCCGCCCCCCGGAAACGGCGCCCGGAATCTCAGGGTCGGGAGGTTCCCTCACCGGTCGTGCCCGGCTGACCCTCCTTGAACAGCTCTCCGATGGCCGCCACCGAGGCGAGCACACCCGTCGTGTCCAGGGGGAGGAAGATCTTGGTCGCCTGACCGTTGGCCACACCCTGGAGGGTCTCCAGGTAGCGGATGGCGATCAGATCGGGTGTCGGGTCACCGGTGTGGATGGCGGAGAAGACCCTCTCGATGGCCTGCCCCTCACCATCGGCCACGGTCAGCCTCTGGTACCTCTCGGCGTCGGCGACCCGTCTGATCGCCTCGGCCTGACCCTCGGCCTCGAGGATCTGGCTCTCCTTGATGCCCTCGGCACTGAGGATGGCCGCCCTCTTGGCGCCTTCGGCCTCGGTGACCGCGGCACGGCGGTCGCGTTCGGCCTTCATCTGGCGGTGCATGGCGTCGGTGACGTCGATCGGTGGCTCGATCCTTTGGATCTCGACACGCACCACCCGGACACCCCACTTGTCGGTGGCATCGTCGAGGATCTCACGCAGCTTGGCGTTGATCACCTCCCTCGAGGTCAGGGCGGCGTCGAGATCGAGGTCGCCGACGACGTTCCTCAGGTTGGTCTGGGCGAGCTTGGTCACCGCCAAGATGAAGTTGGCGACGTTGTACTGCAGCTTCACCGGGTCGGTGGGCTCGAAGTAGATGACGGCGTCGACGGTCACCACCACGTTGTCCTTGGTGATGACGTCCTGGGGCGGGACGTCGACCACCTGTTCACGCATGTCCACCTTGATGATCCGCTTGACGAACGGCATCACCCAGCGCAGACCCGACTCGACGGTCTTGTCGTAGCGTCCCAGTACCTCGATCAACCCCTTCTGAAACGGCCTCACCACCTTGAACCCGGCGGCGGCGACGACGATCAGCACCAGGGCGAGGATCGCGAATAGGACGATCACCGCTTCCATGTCATGTCTTCCTTTCCTGTTGTGTCTTCCAGACTCAAGTCTCCAGCCGCTCGACCACCAAACGGGTGCCACGGACGTCGGTCACCATCACCCGGGTCCCGGTCTCGAGGCGTTGCGGGGCGACCGCCCTCCATTGCTCGTTGAGCACGCGCACCAGACCCGAGCCGGTCGTGGGGTCGATGGGGTCGAGGACCACCCCCTCGGTCCCGATCCATCGGTTTGCGCCCACCTGCGGCTGGGCGCCCTCGTCCTGACGACTGATGTACCTGCGCAGATAGGCGAAAGAGAATGCCGAGACGCCGAAGAACACCAGCCACTGGGCGACGAGGGCCACCTCCAGCCAGGCGAGGACCGCCGCCACCGCGGCACCGATGGCGAAGGGGAGGAGGAAGAACCCCGCCGTGAACATCTCCCCGACGCCCATCACCACGGCAAAGATCGTCCACAACCAACGCCACACCTCATTGTCCATACCTGTATCTCCTTGTCCGGCGACGGCGGCGGCGGCCACCAGGGCCACCACACCGAGCCCGTAGAGCGCGGTGTCGCGTCGCGTCTGTCTGTCCTTTCTGGTCTTGCCGCTCTGGACATCCTCCCATGCCGCCATCCTGTGGCCGGCCCGGGCCTCCGCCCAGGCCTCGGCGAATCGGGCCCGGTCGCCCACCACCTGGCTCGGAAGACGTCCGTCGCTCTCGGCCTCGGCGAGGTGCTGCTCCAACTCGGCGCGCATCTCTGCCACGACCGTCCTCGCCAGACCGGCCTCGGTCCAGTAGTGGACCACCTCTTCGACCACACGTCCGCGGTCAGCCATCTCTGCCTCCGTCGAGGACCGCGTCGACCGCGGTCCGGAACGCATTCCACTCATCCTGCCAGGCGCCCAGGGCCCCTCGCCCCTTGTGCGTCATCCGGTAGTACTTGCGGGCCGGGCCCTCCTTGCTCTGGACCAGATACCCCTCGATCATCTCCTGACGCTGCAGACGGGAGAGCAGGGGGTAGATCGATCCCTCGCTCGCCAGGTCGAGACCACGTTCCCGCAGCTTGCGGACCATCTCGTACCCGTAGGAGGCCTCCTCCTCGATTATCGACAAGAGACACATGTCGAGCACTCCGTGGAGGAGCTGGGTGCTCCTGTCGGGCAGCGTGACTACCATGCCCAACATGCTACCAGGTTATACCGGGATGTTGACCGGTTCTTGTCCACCCTCCCGGGACCGGTGGCGACCCGTCACGCAAAGTTGATATGACAACGCTCATATTATGTGCTATGGTCCATCGGGATGGATCAGCAGCGTCTCACCGCCAGGACCCGGGAGGCGCTGCTCACCGCAAATCGTCTCGCCACCGAGGCCCATCACGCTTCCGTGCTCCCCGAGCATCTCGTGCTGGCATTGCTCGCCCAACCCGAGGGGATCGTCTATCCCCTGCTCGACGGTCTCGGTGTCGACCCACTCGTGCTCAGACGGTCGATGGAGACCGCCCTCGACGCCCAGGGAAGGGTCTACGGCGACACCGAGCTGGTCACCAGCCCCGGTTTGGCCAGGGTGCTCAACGACGCCGACCGGCACCGTGCCGACCTCGGCGACACCTATCTCAGTGTCGAGCACCTACTCCTCGGTCTGACCGGCGCCACCGGCCGGGCCGGTGAGGCCCTCCGATCGCTGGGGTTGACCACCGAGGCCCTCCTCGGGGCCCTTCGTCGTGTCAGGGGGAACCGGAAGGTGACCACCGAGGACCCCGAGTCGACCATGAACGCCCTGGAGCAGTACGGGCGGGACCTGACCGCAATCGCCCGACGGGGGAAGCTCGACCCGGTGATCGGTCGTGACGACGAGATACGACGTGTCATCCAGGTCCTCTCCAGACGAACCAAGAACAACCCGGTCCTCATCGGGGAGCCCGGCGTTGGCAAGACGGCCATCGTCGAGGGGCTGGCCCGTCGCATCGCCGACGGCGATGTCCCCGAGGGGTTGAAG
>JAKEHF010000142.1 GCA_022615295.1 Actinomycetota bacterium
CCCCGACATCTTCGCCTCGTGCTCCATCTCCTGTCTGGTAACCCGACGAAACACCCGGGCAACCCTCCGAGCCGGAAGTACGAACAGAGGGACGGCAGCGACGGCGAGGAGCGTGAGCCGCCAGTCCGCCTGGATCATGACCACGAGGATCACCACGACCGACACCAGGTTGGAGACCACCGAGAGGAAGGTGCCCGTGATCGCTTGTTGGGCCCCGACGACGTCCGAGTTGAGACGATTCATCAGCTCGCCGGTCTTGGTGGCGGTGAAGAAGCGCAACGACATTCGCTGCAGATGGTCGAAAAGCTCACGTCTCAGGTCGAAGACGATCCCTTCGCCGACCCGGGACGAGAACCATCTCTGCACCACCCCCACAACGGCGTTGACCAACGGGGCGACGATCATTCCCAGTCCGAGCAGGGTGAGCTTGGAGATGTCTCCCCTGGCGATGACCTCGTCGACCAGGAGACGAACCAGGATCGAGGGCACCACGGAGAGCCCGGAGATGATGAGCACGGTGACGAGCACCGCGATGAGGCCACCGAGATAGGGCCGCCCATAGCCCCATACCCTCCGGAGCAGCTCACGGTCGAGATCGGGGCGCGCCTGCTCCTCGTCGTACCTGACGAAGCTCCCCCAGCCGCTGTGTCCGAATCCGAAGATGACGGGCCTCCTGCCTATGACTCGTCGATCTCGGCCAACGGCGCGGTGTCGGCCGCCATTCCCTCGAGCACGTCGGTGGGCACGAAGGATCGGCCGAAGAGCTCGTAGCGGTACGGCCCCTCGAACCAGATCAGGGTGTCGCCACCGGAGGCGGTCAGCTTCCACACGTTGCGACCGCCGAGCTGGAGGAGGGCGCACTCGTCCGTCGACCTCTCCGCAAACCGGGCGCATGAGACGTCGGCATCCGCGGCCGACACCTCGGCTGCGGTCTCCGGGTCGGTCGCCACCCTGAGGACAGCCATCTGAGCCACCGTCCGCGACCTGGAATAGGGCTCGGCCGACCATATCCCGAATGCGGCCGACGGTTCGGCTGCCACGAGACCACTGTTCTCGATGACGAGCTGTGACGACACCCACTCGGCGCCGTAGGGAACGGTTGTCGGGAAGACCAGCTCGGGAAGGGCGATGACGATCTCGTGACGGCTCGCCTGGATGAACCGATCGCCCTCTCGTCGCTCGAACACCGCGGCCACCGCGGCGGCGGCGTCGGGGTAGTCGACGACACCGATGTCATCGTTGGACCAGCCGAGCTGCGCAGTGGGGATGGATCTGGGGACATCGACCCTCAGCAAGGTGGTCGTCGTCACCTCCGGCTCGTTGATCCACCCAGAGCTCCGATCTCCCACTGACTGCAGCGGCGTCTCGCCACATGCGACGACGAGGAAGAGGAGTGTCACCAGGAGCATTCGCCGCGGCTTCATTCCGGCCAACATATCCTCGGATTATGCGGGTACTCGTGATCAATGGGCCCAACCTGGACCGCCTGGGCATGCGTCAGCCGGAGATATATGGCACAGGGACCCTCGACGACCTCAACACCGAGCTGTCCCAACTGGCCGTCGGTCTCGGTGTCGAGCTGGACACCATCCAGACGAGCGACGAGTCCGAGATCGTCGTCGCGATACACGAGACCGGTGCCGACGGCCTGGTCATCAATCCGGGGGCGCTGAGCCACACCTCACGAGCCATCGCTGACGCCCTCCGCTCCGTTGACACCCCGGCGGTCGAGGTTCACATCAGCAACGTCAAGGATCGTGAGCCGTGGCGGGCCCACTCGGTCACGGGTGAGGCCTGTGTCCTCACCATCTATGGCAGGGGTCGTGTCGGATATGCCGAAGCCCTGAGACATCTGGTCAACCGCTCGGCGATGCCCTTCGAGACGAGGCGTTACGGCCCCCATGTCTGCAATGTGGGCGACCTGCGAACCGGGGAGGAGGGTTTGATCGTCCTCATCCACGGTGGTGTCTGGCGCCACCAGTACGGGAGGGACACCATGGAGACATTGGCGGTGGACCTCACCAGACGCGGGTACCACACCTGGAACATCACCTATCGCGTGTTCGGCACCGACGGGGGTTGGCCGGGTTCGGGTCATGACGTGCTGACCGCCCTCGAGGCCGCGCCCCATCTCGGTCTGGGGCCGGTGGGAGGGGTCGTCGGGCACTCCGCGGGGGGTTATCTGACCTTGTGGGCGGTCGGTCGGACGAAGGACATCGTGCGATCGGCGGTCGTCCTGGCGCCGGTCGTCGACCTCGACGACGCGGTCGCCGAAGGAGGCACCCTGGCCCCCGAGGCCCGTCTGCTCCTCGCCGCAGGGGCTCCGCCGCGGGTGGCGGCGCGAGACGAGCGGACCTTCGTCGTCCATGGCCGGGCCGACCAGATCGTGCCGGTGCGACACACCCAGGGTCTCGAAGCCGAGCGTCTCGAGACCGACGAAGGTCACTTCGAGCTCCTCGACCCGAGCCGGCCCCACTGGTCGTGGGTGGTGGAGAGACTCGCCTGTTCATTCGAGTCGACATAGTTATCCACAGATCTGTAGGGTTTTTCCCCCTTGGGCGCGGGATCACCCGCGGTGGAGTCGGAATTGCATGCGCTCTAGAAGGTTCTCGTTTCTGGCGGGTTGGTCGGCCGTCGCCCTGCTCGCCCTGGCCGGTTTTGCCGCATTCGGCAACCCGGGGCCGGACAGCCAGCAGGTCGTCACCGAGGCGGCGGCCGCCTCCCTGGGCCACACCGCCGGGGCATATGCCGGTCTTGGCTTCGCCCGGATGGGGCTCGTCGAGCTGGAAACGGTCGCCGCCGAGCCCCCCGAGACCGAGGATGAGCCGGTCGAAACCGTTGCCGCAGGCACCATCGCCACCCCGGGCACCGGCTGGCTCTCGGAGGTCGAGGTGAGGGCCCTGATCAGCCTCTACTTCGAGCCGGCCGACATCAACCGGGCAGTGCGGATCGCCTGGTGCGAGTCACGGTTCGACCCGGCATCGGCGAATCTTCGCACCGGTGGATTGGGTCTCTTCCAGCATCTCCCCCAGTACTGGGAGGAGCGCGCCGCCAACGCCGGGTTCTCCGGCGCCGCCCAGACCGACCCGGAAGCCTCCGTGGCTGCCGCGGCCTGGGCGGTGTACCAGGGTGGCGGTTGGGACGTCTTCGCCTGCCAGGGCTGAGCTATCTGAAGTCACGCGACCGGATGGTGTGGACCCCTATCGACTCGAAGTCGATTGCAACGAGATTGGTCACTCCGTCGTGGAACTCGACACGCCCCTCTATCACCACCGCCGGGCTCCTCCTGGCCACATGACGGGTGCGGGCCCACACGTCGGGAAGCACAACGACGTTGAGCAGACCTGTCTCGTCTTCGAGGTTGAGGAAGTAGACGCCACGTGCGGTGGAGGGACGCTGACGATGGGTTATGACCCCGCCCACCCTGATCCGGGACCTGGGACGCTCCCCCGCCAACACCTCGGCGATGGTCAGACATCCTTCGAGACGGTCACGCACGAAAGACATCGGGTGTCTCGACGATATCCCGGTCGACCAGAGATCGGCGCGATGGGCCTCCTCCACGCTCATCTCCCCCAGGGCCGGGGCCTCCACCCCCGGGGAGACCGGGAGACGGCCGGGGTCGATCCCGGCGAGGGCCCCGGCGGCCCACAGACCCTCGCGCCTCCCCATACCCAAGGACCCCAGGGCGCCGGCGGCCGCCAGACCCTCGTAGGCCTCGACCCCGAGACCAGTCCGGAAGGCGAGGTCCTCCGCCGAGACGAAGACCCCGCCCAGGACCCGGGCCGCCTCGATGCGTGTCACCTCACGCTCGCCCAGGTTGCGCACGTAACGAAGACCGAGCCTGACAGCCACCGCCGGTCGGATCGGGTCGTCGGCATGACCACGGCCCCTCCTCCAGCTCTGCCCCAGATAGGTGACGACGTCGTCGGGATCGGCGTCGAGGGGCTCCAGGTGTGCGTCGTGCCAGGAGAGGTTCACGTCGGGTGGCAGGACCACGACACCGTGACGCTGGGCGTCCTGGACGAGGGTGTTGGGGTTGTAGAACCCCATCGGCTGGGCGTTGAGCAGACCAGCCAGATACTCGGCGGGGTAGTGGAAGCGGAGCCACGCCGACATGTAGACGATGTAGGCGAAGCTCACCGAGTGGCTCTCCGGGAAGCCAAAGCTGGCGAAGCCCTGGAGCTTCTCCCATATCTCGTCGGCCGCCACGCCGACCACGCCATTGCCGGCCATGCCGGCATAGACCTCGTCACGCAGCCGAGCCATGGCTCGCTCCGAGCGTTTGTGGGTCATCGCCTGACGGAGACGATCCGCCTGGGAGCCGTCGAAACCGGCGCAGACCCGGGCCAACTCCATGAGCTGCTCCTGGAAGATGGGGACCCCAAGGGTCTTCTCGAGGATGGGGACGGTGGCCGGGTGGGGATAACGCACCGGCTCCTCACCATTGCGTCTCCGTAGATAGGGGTGCACCGATTGACCCTGGATCGGGCCGGGGCGAATCAACGCCACCTCCACCGCCAGGTCGTAGAAGGTCTTCGGCTTCATCTTGGGGAGGGTGGCCATCTGGGCCCGTGACTCGATCTGGAAGAGGCCAACCGTGTCGGCCCGGGTCATGGATTCGTAGATCGACGGCTCCTGGGGGATGGCGGCCAGGTCGATCGTCACCCCATGGCCGTCCTCGATCAGGTCTGTGGCCAGATGCAGAGCATTGAGCATCCCCAACCCGAGGAGATCGAACTTGACGATCCCCACCGCCGCCGAGTCGTCCTTGTCCCATTGGATGACGGTCCGGCCCTCCAACCTCCCCCATTCGAGGGGAACCACCTGCCACAAGGGCCGGTCGGCGATGACCACGCCCCCGGAGTGGATCCCCATGTGTCTGGGGAACCCGTCCAACCTCCAACAGATCTCATAGATCAGGTCGGTGGTCATCCCCGCGGGGAGTGGTGTGTCCATATCGGCCAGCTTCTGTGGGTCCCTGGTGTCGACATACCGGGTCAGACCGTCCACCTGGGACTGGGTGAACCCGAAGACCTTGGCGACGTCGCGCAGCACCGAGCGTGCCCGATACGTGATGACGTTGGCCACCATCGCCGCCCGTTCCCGTCCGTAACGTCGATAGCAGTACTGGATCACCTCCTCACGGCGATCCGCCTCGAAGTCGACGTCGATGTCCGGAGGTCTCCCCCTCTCCTCGGAGAGGAAGCGCTCGAAGGGGAGATGGAGACGTATCGGGTCGACCCTGGTCAGACCGATGCAACGACACACCGCCGAGTCGGCTCCGGAGCCCCTGATCTGACAGAGGATGTCCTGGGCCCGGGCATAGTCGACCAGGTCCTTGACGACGAGGAAGTATCCGGCGAAGCCGAGACGCTCGATCACGGCCAGCTCGTGCTCGAGACGTCTCCTCGCCCCGGGGTCTATTCCGTCGGCAGAGCCGGGATAGACCTCCCTTGCCCCCTCCCAGGTGAGATGTCGCAGATACTCCATCTCGTCCCGAAAATGTCCGGGCATGGGGAAGTCGGGGAGTCTGGGGGCCACCAGACCCAGATCGAAGGCGAGACGTCGACCAAGCTCAGCGGCGCGGGCCACCGCGCCCGGGTAGCGGTCGAAGATCGCCTCCATCTCCACCGGGTGACGGAGATATCTCTCGTCTGTCGCCGGCCGGAAGCCGTCGGCAGCCCCCAGGGTCCGGCGCCCGCCGATGGCCGCCAGGGCCTCGGCGAGCATGGCATCGGATCGATCCCGATAATGGACCTGGTTGGTGGCGACGACCGACACACCCAGCCTCCTGCCCACCTCCCACATCAGATCGTTGCGGGGGTCGTCCTCCGGCATCCCGTGGTCCCAGATCTCGAGATGGACCCGGGTGCCGAACAACTCGCGGAGACGTGACACCTCCCTTATGACGGCGGTGATGTCGCCGGCGACCGCCCTCTTTGGCACCGCACCGGAGTGACAACCGGTGAGGACGTGGACGTCGTCGCCGAGGGCAGCCAGGTCCTCCCATCCGAAGACGGGATGGTCCTTCTCTCCCCTCAGCTGACCTGTCGTGACCATGTGGGAGATGGAGCGATACCCATTCGGGGAGGCGGCGAGGAGGACGAGATGGTCCGTATCCGGGAGGTTCACCGGCTTGGTCCCATGGGGACCGATGCTCCTCCCCCGGCGGAGACGGCCCTGACCACCCTTGACCCGGGCATGACGTCTCCGGTCCCACTCCTCGGCCCTCGTCACCGGGTCGGGACCGGTGTCCGCACCGGGCTCGAGACCGATCTCCACCCCGTAGATGGCAGGCAGACCCGTGTCACGTGCCGCCTGCCAGAAACGCGAAACCCCGTAGAACCCGTTGTGGTCGGTCACCGCCAGGGCGACGTAGCCGAGGTCCACCGCCCTCTCCACGAGATCCTCGGGATGTGAGGCGCCGTCGAGGAAGGAGAAGTTGGTGTGACAGTGGAGCTCGGCGTACACGTGACCTCATCATATCGAACAGACGTTCGATATGGGCCGGGTCCGCTACTCGATTACCATCCGGGCATGTCGTCCATCACCAAGACGATCAGACTCTCCGGGAAGGCAGACGGCTCGATCGAGGACGCAGTCCGCACCGTCCTGGCCAGGGCGGCGGCGACCATCCAGGACATCCACTCGTTTCGCATCGTCGAGGTGGGGGGCGAGGTCGACTCCTCGGGGGCACCCACCCTTTTCACGGTGACCGTGGACATCACGTTCGGGATCATGGATCCCGCGGTCCACGGCTAGCGCGCAACACCCACAGTCAGAACTCGACGCCGACCGCCACGCAGAGAAAGCCCATGAAGGGCCCTGCGGAGCGGCACATCTCTGTATAGCTGTCGAGAAAGCCAGCGGAGACGACCTCCTTCTGGGTGAGCCTCCGCCCGGCTACGAAGCTGCGAAGACGGAGATCGTCGGCATAGAGATGCTCCGGGTCGAACTGCGGCGGCAGCCTCTTCAGCGAGTCGTCGGTGTCGATGGCCCAGACATCGGTGAAGCGCTTCGTCTTGACCGCCCGCCGCCATGTCGCGGGATCGTCATGGATCGCGGTGCGGACCTGGTTGGCCATCGCGGCCTGAGGCCGCCAGATCCCGGCGCCGGCGAAACAAGCCGACGGCTCCAAGTGAAGGTAGAAGCCCGGTGCGTGCACGTCTCCGGCCCGATCGTGACGGAAGTGCATCCCGGTGTTGGCCTTGTACGGCGTCTTGTCAGGTGAGAATCGGGTGTCACGCTGGATCCTGAACAGCGATCCCCCTACCACCCTGGCGTCGGCCCTGAGATGCGGGCTGATGAGGGTGAGTTTGGGGGCGAAGTCGGTGATGAATGCCAGGGCCGGCTCCTGGACGTAGTCGAGATACCTCTGCTTGTTGTCGTTGAACCAGGCCCTGTCGTTGTTGGCGGCGAGATCCTTGAGGAACTCGAAGAGGGCGGGGGTGAAGTAGGTCGACATGCCCCGAACCTACGTCACCTCGGCCCCCCCATCAACCACCTTGTCTGGGAGCCGCCGGGTAAGCTTGTCCCTCGGACCCGAAACCTTTGCTGGCGACGGGGGTCAAAGCCGTGTGTCGGTCATGGGCCGGCCGAGAGGAGGACGCAATGGAATTCAGTGACATCTGGCAGAGCCTGCTGGCCGGCATCATCGTCGGGCCCCTCGCCCGAGCCGTGGTGCCGGGCAGACAGGACCTCTCACTGGTGATGACCGTCGTGTTGGGCGCGGTCGGCGCCCTCGTCGGCGATCTGGTCTACGGCGCCATCGGTGGCGACGTCACAACAGGGATCGACTGGATTCGATGGGTGGTCCGTGTCGCGGTCGGCGCCCTGGCCGTCGTGGTCTACGGCATGGTCAGGGGTCGAAGAACGGCCACCTGAGTCATCGTGACGGGGGCGTGGGACCCACGCCCCCGTCCTGTCTAACGTCGCCATCCTGACGACACCGCCTCCACAGACGCTCGGCAACGGCATCCATCTGGTGCCGGCGCCCCTCCCCTTCAACTCCCCTCCATGGGTCAACGCCTATGTCATCGAGTCGGGGGAGGGTCTTCTGATGATCGACTGTGGGACCGACTGGGAGCCGGGCCGGGAGGCCCTGATGCGTGGCTTTGCGGAGCTGGGCCTGGATCCCGCAGCTGTGCACACCCTCGTCGTCTCTCATCTCCATCCAGACCACGTGGGGATGGCGAGCCGTCTGGTGCGTGAGTGGGGATGGCGCTTCGTCATGCACTCCTCGGCGGCGCGTCTGGTCCCCGAGTACAACGACACCCCCGGCTACTACCGGCGGATCGAGCGGATCGGAAAGGCCCACGGGGCCCCCGAGGCCATGATCGCCGCGGCGACCAGCGCTCCTCGGCCCTCATACATGCCGCTCCTCGACCCCCCGGACCACACCGTCGACGACGGTGACGTCATCGATCTCGGCGGGGGGCGGCGGCTCGAGGTCTTGCACACCCCGGGGCACGATCGGGCCCACATCTGTCTTCTCGACAATCGGGCCCGTGTCTTCTTCTCCGGCGACCACGTCCTCCCCCGGATCTCGCCGGTCGTCATGTATGACGGGGAGAGCGACGTCCTCGGCGAGTATCTCGACTCCCTGAGACGTCTCGTCGTCATTGGGATCGGCATCACCTACCCGGCGCACGGCACCCTCATCGACCACGGTGGGGAGCGAGCCCGTCAGATCATGCTCCACCACGACCGGCGTCTCCTCGACATGGCCGGTCTGGTGCGCGAGGGGAGGGCCACGGCCTGGGAGGTGATGCTCAGGTCGTTTCGCCCCAACCTCAATGCCATCGAGAGCCGGCTCGCCCTCCTCGAGACCATCTCCCACCTCGATCATCTCCGAGCGGTGGGCCGGATCCGTGAGGACGTCGTGGAGGGTCGAGTCTTCTATCGGGTCTGAGACCTTGGCACTACGTCGCCGAGGCACCAGTATTTCACCCTATGTTCACCAACCTGTCACACTGGCGGTCGAGAGGAGACGTCGCATGATCTTTGCCTACCTCGATGCCGGCTCCGGCAGTCTGCTCCTCCAGGCGATACTCGGCGGCCTCGCCGGCGTGGCGGTCGCGGCCAGGGCATGGAAGGCCCGGCTCAGCGGGAGGAAGATGATCGAGGAAGCCGTCGCCGAAGGCGAGGGCACCACCGACAACCCGGTGCTCACCTCCGAGAACTGACACCCCGATGACCACACCCGACCCGGGGTCGTTTCGCGACCCCGCCTCGCGGATCGTCCTCGATGGGAAGCGTGTGCTCAGACTCCTCGACGACCGTGGGCTCACCTCATGGCAAGCCGTCCAGACGAGCGACTTCTACAAAGGCGCCGTCGATGAGGGCAAGGTCGTCGAGTCCAGGGAGACCGCCGAGAGCATGGACGGCGCCGCCGCCGTCCTCGAGCATCCCAGACTGGCTCTCATCACCTATCCCTACGAGTGGACTTTCTCGATGCTGCGCGACGCCGCACTCCTCCAGCTCGACTTGCTCGCAGGCGCCCTCCGCTCCGGGCTGACCATCAAGGACGCCACCCCCTTCAACATACAGTTCGAGAGGGGCCGGCCCATCTTCATCGACGTGGGCTCGTTCGAGCCGTATCAGAAGGGTGAGCCCTGGCTCGGTTACCGCCAATTCTGCAGACAGTTCCTCTATCCCTTGATGCTGCGAGCATGGCTCGACGTGCCCTTCCAGCCTTGGCTGCGGGGCGACATGGAGGGCCCCACCGCGGCGCAGATGAGAAGCCTCCTCGGGGGGAAGAAGAGACTCAGCGCCGCCCGTCTCCTCCACGTTTCGCTTCAGGCGCGCCTCGAGGCCGGGATGTCGGGCGAGGCGGTGCGCAAGGACCTGGGCAGGGCGGGCTTCAACGAGACGATGATCCTCAATAACGTCACCCGTCTCCGCTCGCTGGTCGAGTCGCTCGTTTGGGATCCGGGCAACACAGGATGGGTGGACTACGGCGCCTGCGCCCACGTCGGCCGGGACAGGGAGGCGAAGAGCCGCTTCCTGGCCGAGGTCCTCGGCCGGCACCGACCGAGGAGAGTCGTCGACCTGGGGGCCAACGAGGGTCACTACACCGCCATCGCCGAGGAGGGCGGTGTCCTGGCGGTGGCCGTCGACGGGGACGAGGGGGTGCTCGACCGGCTCTACCGCCGCCACATCGGGGTCGGCATCGCCCTATCGGACCTCGCCAACCCCAGCCCCTCCCAGGGATGGGCAGGGGCGGAGCGGCCCGATCTCTTCACCAGACTGGCCCCAGACCTGGTGGTGGCATACGGCGTGATCCACCACCTGATCTATACCGCCAGCATCCCGCCGGGTGTGGTACTCGACTGGCTCCGTGACCTGGGGGCCGTCGTCGCCCTCGAGTACGTGTCCCCCGACGATGAGATGGTGGCCAAGCTCACTGCAAACAAGCTCGACACCGAGCTTCACCAGGGCCGGACCGAGGAGGAGTTCCGCACGCTCCTCGCTGACAGATTCCTGGTGGGACGAGAGCAGGGCCTCGGTTCGGGAACCCGGGTCCTCTTCGAGATCACCCCTCGCTGAGGTCGAGCCTGGCCTCGTCGCCGATCGCATAGTCGCCGAACTCGGCCACCACGGTCACCTGGGCCACCCCGGGAGGCATCGAAGCGGCGGGGACCTCGAACTCGAACCCCGAACGCAAGAGTTGCTCCGAGCCGAACCAGCGCACCACGTTGGCATTGTCGACGTTGGGCGGGCCCCAGGCCAGGAGCTCGCTCCCGGCGAAGACATAGACCACGTCCGGAGTCTGTTTTCGGTTGACGTCGGCGGCCCAACCCAGGATGACCCAGGTGTCGTCGACCAGACCGGCATTATCCACCTGAAGACGTCTCGACCCTTCGGGATGGATCTCGAGGAGCCTCCCGTCATTTGTGACCAGGTCGACGCTGAGATCGGTGTTGACCCCGGCATGCCACACCCCGCCCGCGTCGAGGATCAGCAGGTCGAGCTGGTTGGGCCCGGGAACGACCAGCTCCTCGGCGATCAGCGCCCGGAAGGTGGCCCCGTCGGCCGCGTCGGGGACGAGCTGGCCCATCCCGGCGATTCGGCCGTTGACACTCACCAACAGCTCGGGGGGGATCTCGCCGGCGGGCATCACCACCCGCCCCTGGAGGTAGGTCTGGGTGACCCCCCGTGGGCCGGCACCGGTGACGATGTCCCCGCCCAGCTCGAGATACCAGCTGAAGCTCTCATCGGAGACGACGGCCAACTGGCTGGTCTCCTCCCCGATCAGCGTGGCGTTGAGCCCGATCCCGGCGACACCCAGCCAGCTCTCCTGGTCGGGGATCCATCCATGGTTCCTCTCCACCTGGGCGAAGAGGACCTCGATGTCGGTGCTCGCCGAATCGCGGCTGCAGCACCACCAGATTGGCTGATGGGGCCGGTCGGTGCCCGCCACGTCGAAGAGGGACATGCCATCGAAGACGAGTTTGGTCCTGATGTCGAGCACCTCGGCCATTGTGGGGAGAAGGTCGATCCCGAACACGGGCTCATCCACCGTGACGCCCGCCGTCTGTCCCGGGTACTTGACGAACATGGGCACCCTGTAGAGATCGTCCCTGTTGTCCTCGTATGGCCAGCGGCGGTGTTGACCCGGGACGAACGATGCCCCGTGGTCGGCGATGACCACGACCATGGTCTCGTCCCAGGTCCCGGACTCGTCGAGCTGCTCGAAGAGACGGCCCAGCATCGTGTCCAGCATCCCCACCTGGTAGAGGTGACGCTGGAAGCCGAGCTGGGCCGATCGCGGGTCGGACGTCCATCTCCCGTCGCCGGACACCCCTTCGACCTCCGAGTAGTCCTCGGGACGCACATAGTGGGTGCCCGAAGGGTTGGTGACCCATGGCACGTGAGGGGCCTGGACGTGGGCATAGCTGAGGACCGGGCGTCCGGTGTCTGGGGCGATCCCGTTGGCGAGCCGCTGGATCCAGTCGATCCACTGCACACGGGTCGGCGGGGCGGGGACGGGCAGACCGTCGATGGGGACCCGGGTGCCCGCACCGTCGTCACCCTGCCCGAGGAACCCCTTCCAGCTGTTGTCGATGCTGGGAAGACCCTCACGGGCCGGGGCGGGGAGGCTGAGATGCATGTAGACCACGCCCACGTCGGCCAGCAGCGAGCTGAACCGCGCCGGGGCCCGCCCGGCATAGTCGGGGCAGATGTCGTCGGGGCACATGTCTGCGACCCACTCGATCACATGCATCTCGTAGTCGGAGCCGAGCAAGGTGAAGAGGTTGTCGGGATGGTCGAGGGCCGTCGGGCTGAGACCCCTGGCCCCGAGTCTCCCCGTGAGGATCGCCGGCACGCTCTGCGTCGTCGCTATCGAGTTGGAGAGGGCGTTGCGATACCAGGTGCCCTCCTCGGCAAGCCTGGCGAAGTTGGAGAACAGCTTCTCGTTGACGGTCCCGTCCATCTCCATGATCGAGGCCAGAGGCATCTCGTCGAGCTGGATCATCACGATCGGCGCCGGTCGTCCCACCAGACCGGTGGCCGGGGGTTCCTCGGGCTCAGCCCAGATCAGGGCCGACGCCGGCGAGACGGCGACGAAGAACACCACCGTGATCGGCAGGGCCAACCCGGCGAGGACGAGGAACCCGGACGCCCAACGGTGGAGGACCACGACGAGACCGACCACACCGGCCACAACCCCGAGAGTGAGGACCATGTGGTCGGCGGCGACCTGACGGGCGACGACCAGACCGGCCGCCATCGCCAGAATCAGGACCAGCGTCGAGTAGACGACTCCGGCGAGACCGTTCCCGACGAGCCGGGCAAGGGCGATGACGGACACGCCGAAGACGGGGACCAGAAGGGCTATGAGAAGACCGAACAGCACCATCTCCCAGGGGCTGGTCCTGTTGGCGACGAACACCTCGGGGTTCCGACCATAGAGATCGAGCAGGGGCCCGGCGACGGCTGCGGCACTCAGGGCACAGAGGACGGCGAGACGTCGCCAGCCGTTCACTTCACCCATGTCGACAAGGTAACGAGATCACGGACCAACGTGATGCGGAGATCGCCGACGCTGCTTAACTTTCCTGGGGGGCCGGGGAACCCCACCCGTCGGTGAGGACGTCTAACGGCCCAGGAAGGTTCCATTGAGTCGCGACGGCTTCTTGAGACACATCCGGAGACGGATTCGGCTGGTCTGGATCGTCTCCACGGCCCAGCACCACGCCGCCGGCGTCGCCGCGTTGGTGGGGATCATCTTCGTCGTCGACTGGCTGACCCCCTTCGATCACGCCCTCATCGCCGGGGCCGGCGTCGCCGTCGTCTCCGCCCTGGCCCTGGTCACTGTGGGTCTCACCCTTCGTGTCACCGACTGGGACGCCTCGAGGGCCGCCGAGCGCGGGCTGGGGGCCGGCGACGTGCTCACCACTGCCCTCGAGTTCGCCGACACCGAAGATGAAGTCCATGGTCTGATCCAGAACCGGGCCGAGGCCATGATCAGCGATGCCAGCGTGCGTGCCGCCATACCCCTGCGCTCGGACCCGGGCCGGCTTCGCCGGCTCGGTCTGGTCGCTGCATTGACCCTGGTCGTCGCACTCCTCCCCACCCTCGGTGGGGGGACACCGGCACTCTCCGCCGAGACGCGTACCGCAATCGAGGACGAGGCCGAGCGGGTGTCCGCCCTCGCCGAAGCCGTCGAGAGGTCGGACGTCGAGGGTGCAGAGGAACTGGCCGCCGAGCTGGAAGGGCTGGCCGAGGAGCTCCGACGCTCCGAGACTCTCGAGGATGCCCTCTCTGCGCTCGACCGGGCGGAGGCCCGCCTCAATGCGGAGGTCGATCCCACCTTCCTCGCCCAGAAGGCGGCGGTGCAGGGGCTCGCCCAGGACCTGGCCCTGAGACCCCTCACCCCCGACGTCCCCGTGGACGCCGCCGAACAGCTCGAGACCCTGGCCGGCAGTCTCGACGACCTCTCGGAGCCCGAGCTCGCCGCGCTGGCGGACCGGCTCACCGAACTCGCCGCCTCACAAGCCAGTGGCAACCCGACACTCTCCGACCAGCTCTCCCGGGCGGCGAGCGCCCTGTCGTCGGGTGATCTGAGGGCCGCCGGTCAGGCCCTCGACGACGCCGCCGGCGGTCAACGCACCGGTCTCGGCGAGGCTCGGGGTCAGCAGGCGATAGCCGAGACGCAACGGGCACTGGAAGGGGTGCGGGCCCGTCTTGGGAGGACGACGGGTCAGGGCGAGGGTCAAGGTCAGGGTCAAGGTCAAGGCCAGGGCCAAGGCCAGGGCCAGGGCCAGGGCCAGGGCCAAGGCCAGGGCCAGGGTCAGGGTGGTCAGAGCGGCGCCTCGGGTCAGATCTCCGGGGTGGCCCCGGGTCAGGGCGGGGCTTCGGGTCAGGGTGGTCAGGGCACGGTCGGTCAGGGCACCGGTCAGGATTACGGGACCGGTGTGGAAACGAGCGAGGTGTACGACCCGGTGGACCGGGGTGAGGTCTCGGACCTGATCCAGGTCGGGATCGACGGTGGCACCGGGGAGGGGCCGATAGTGGGACGCGGCGACACCACCACACAGCGCGGCGAGTCGATCGTGCCCTATGCCCAGGTTCTGCCCGACTACATGAACGACGCTGCCGACGCCCTGGCCCAGCTTCGGCTCCCCCCATCGATGCGTGACATCGTCCTCAGCTATTTCGATCACTTGGCGGCGGCGGCAAGATGAGCCAGGTTGTGCTCACAGAGTCCGATCTCGACCTGTACCGGGACACGGCCGTCTCGATCGAGACCGCGGTCGGGACTCTCATCGCCGGTCAACCGCAGCTGATCCGTCAGACCCTGGTAGGTCTTCTCGCCGAGGGTCATGTGCTCCTCGAGGGCGTCCCCGGTCTGGGGAAGACCGAGCTCGTGAAGGCCGTGGCCTCCGCTATAGGCGTCGAGTTCTCCCGGGTCCAGTTCACCCCGGACCTGATGCCCGCCGACATCGTCGGCACCCAGGTCCTCGAGGAGGACGAGCAGGGTCATCGCCGTTTCCGTTACCGGCCGGGTCCGGTGTTCACCAACCTCCTCCTCGCCGACGAGATAAACAGGGCGACACCCAAGACCCAGGCCGCCCTCCTCGAGGCGATGCAGGAGAGACAGGTCACTGTCGCCGGTGAGACGAGGGATCTCCCCAGACCCTTCCTGGTCCTCGCCACCCAGAACCCGATCGAGCTCGAAGGAACCTACCCCCTTCCCGAGGCTCAGCTCGACCGGTTCATGTTCAAGGTGACGGTCAGCCCTCCTCCGGCCGATGTCCTGGAGGAGATCCTGAGACGCACCACGACCGGCGCCAGCCCCCGGGTGCCCCAGGTGGTGGACGAGGCAACCATCACCCGGCTGATCGCCATGACCCCGCAGCTGCCGATCGCCCGTCATCTGCTCCGTTACGTCTCCCTGATCGTCGAGGCAACCCACCCAGAGGGTGACACCGCCTCCCCGATGGTGAAGCGCTTCGTCCGTTGGGGGTCTTCGCCACGGGGTGGTCAGGCGATGGTGCTCGCGGCGAAGGCGCTGGCCCTGATCGAGGGCCGGCCCCACGTGAGTGCCGCTGACATCCGTTGGGCGGCGCCCGCCGCACTCCGGCATCGCCTCGTGCTCGGTTTCGAAGCGACCACAGAGGGGGTTCGCGGCGACGCCATCATCGAGGAGGTCCTCGAGGAGACACCCGAACCCAAGGCCGACATCCGGGGAGCCCCTTGACCCTGATCAGCCCGGTGCTGATGGCACGTCTGGAGAGTCTCCAGCTCGCCAGCCGGCACCGGCTCGCCGGCAAGTTCGGCGGCGAGCACATGTCCAAGAGATACGGCAACACCGTCGACTTCGCCGACTTTCGCGAGTACCACCCCGGTGACGACTTCCGACGGATCGACTACCACGTGCTCGCCCGTCTCGACCAGGTCCTGATCAAGCTCTACGAGGCCGACGACGAGGTGACCTTGCGCATCCTCATCGACACCTCGGACTCGATGACGATCGGGGGGAAGCTGGACCAGGCGAAACGTCTCGCCGCCGCACTCGGCTTCGTCGCCCTCACCGCCCACGACGCGGTGACCGTCCAAACCTTCCCCGAGACCGGCCCCCCACCACGTTTCGCCGGCCGGGCATCGGTGCCAGCGTTCTTGACCC
>JAKEHF010000018.1 GCA_022615295.1 Actinomycetota bacterium
GGAGCCACCTCCACCGCCAACCTGGTGGCACGTGCCAGGGGGGTGATCGCGGGCATCGAGGTGGCGGCCGCCGTTTTCAGACGGGTGGACGATCAGGTCGGTTTCGAGCGTCGAGTGCTCGACGGTGCCGGCGTCGAGCCCGGTGACCTGGTGGCAATCACCCGGGGGAGCACCCGTTCCATCCTTCTCGCCGAGCGGGCCGCCCTCAACCTGCTGGGCAGGATGTCGGGGGTGGCCACGGCGACTCGTGCCCTTGTCGACGCCGTCTCCGGGACCCGTGCCCAGATCACCGACACCAGGAAGACGATGCCCGGTCTGCGGGCGCTCGACAAGTATGCGGTGCTGGTCGGTGGTGGCGTCAACCATCGCCTGGGTCTCTACGACGCGGTGCTCATCAAGGACAACCACATCACGGCGACCGGTGACCTCGCCACCGCGGTGGCCGCGGCCAGGGAGATGTACGGGTCGGCCACCATGATCGAGGTCGAGGTCGACGGTCTGGACCTGCTGGCACAGGTCCTCGAGACCAGTGCAGACAGGGTGTTGCTCGACAACATGGATCCCGAGACCTTGAAGCGGGCGGTGGAGATGGCTGCAGGCCGGGTCGTCACCGAGGCCTCGGGTGGAGTCACCCTTGACACGGTCCGGGTCATCGCCGAGACCGGGGTGGATTTTATAGCCGTTGGTTGGATCACCCACAGTGCACCTCAGCTGGACCTGGCCCTCGACTTCGTCGCGTGAACGGCCCTCGGTACCCTCGCACCAAATGACAGAACCCATGAGGGTCGCCGTCACCGGCGCCGCCGGACAGATCGGCTACTCGTTGCTCTTCCGGATCGCCGCAGGGGCGATGCTGGGCCCGGACCGGCCCCTGGTCCTTCAGATGCTGGAGATCGAGCCCGCCATGGATGCGCTCGAGGGGGTGGCCATGGAGCTCGAGGACTGCGCCTTTCCCCTGCTCGAGGACATGGTTCTGACCACGGATCCGGAGGTCGCCTTCGCCGACGCACAGGTGGCCCTCCTCGTCGGGGCCATGCCCCGCAGGGCGGGGATGGAGCGCTCCGACCTCCTCAGCGCCAACGGGGCGATCTTTGGGGTGCAGGGTCGGGCCATCGCATCCGCAGCCCGGCCGGAGGTCAGGGTGCTGGTCGTGGGCAACCCGGCCAACACCAACGCACTGATCGCGGTGAACAACGCCGCAGGCATCGATCCGGCGTCTTTCACTGCGATGACAAGGCTCGACCACAACAGAGCGGTCAGCCGCCTCGCCGCCAAGTTGGGAATACCGGTGACCGCGGTGCGTCGCATGACCATATGGGGGAACCACTCGACCACCCAGTACCCCGACCTGTTCCACTGCGTCGCCGACGGCAGCCCCGCCATCGACCTGGTGGAGCGGTCGTGGGTCGAGACCGAGTACATACCTGCCGTGGCCAAACGGGGGGCGGCGATCATCGAGGCTCGTGGCGCCTCCTCGGCGGCTTCCGCGGCCAACGCCGCCATCGACCATGTCCGTGATTGGGTGTCGGGCACGGCAGACGGCGACTGGGTGTCGGTCGGCCTCGTCTCCGATGGGTCCTATGGCGTTCCCGAGGGTCTGGTCTCCTCGTTCCCGTGCGTGGCCCGAGAGGGGAGATGGGAGATCGTCCGCGGCCTGGAGATCGACGAGTTCTCCAGAAGGCTCATCGACGTCTCGGTGGCTGAGTTGGTTGAGGAAAGGGACGCGGTCAGGGAACTCGGGTTGATCTGACCGCATAACCGGCCTCGACGGCGCCCGTGTTGTTGAGGAGGAGGATGAGACCGACTCCGACGACCACCAGCCCGAAGAAGAGCCGTCCCCAGTTCACTCGGTCCCCTTTCAGTATTCGATGTCGATTACGCCGACGGCGGCGCCCCATTGCTGGATGGCCGACTGATGTTGCATGAGCTTGGCCAGGTTCCCCGAGACCTTGAGCTTCCCGGTCATGAAGGCGGTCTGGGTGTTCATCTCCCCCTTGGAGATGGCCATCGCCGTGTCGTAGGACTGTTTGACGGTCACATCGGCGCCTTCGATCTCGCCAAGGGAAACCGCCGCCGATCCGTCACGAGCGGCCAGGTAGTAGTTGACCTCGCCCTCGGGCCCACCCTCGGTGTGGAACTGGATGGAGAGAGTGGCGGTTCCGATGGCGTTCTTGAAACCCTCGTGGTTGCCGAGGGCGTCGGTGACTGCCTGGGCCCAGTCGGCGGTGAGGAACTTGGACAAGACGGCTCCTTGATGTCGATCGGAAGCCGTGATCGTAGCCACGACCACCTGGCCTCATCCGATGAGCTTGGCGATGGAGGTCTCGGTGCCCCTGGGGAGACGGGTCAGCGGGTGTCGCGGGTGTCCCGGCTCGAGCCCGGCCGCTTTGGCCGCCGCCTTGACCCCGGGGATGCCGTGACTCTCGACGTCGGCGCTCAGGGCGCTGAGACGCTTCTGGAGACGTCGCGCCCCGGTGGGCGAGCTGCGTGCGGCGCGCAGGGTGCGGAGCACTAGCTCGGGCGCGTAGTTGCCACTGGCGGTGATGGCACCGTGACAACCAACGGCGATGGCCGCGGTGAGGGCCCGGGATGAGCCGTTATAGAGGACGAAGGGGGAGCGGGTGGCGTCCAGGATCGCCTGGAGACGGACCACATCACCGCTCGAGTCCTTCATGCCGACGATGTTGTGATGTCTGGCGAGACGTGCCACGACCTCCACCGGCAGGCTGTAGGCCGTGTACACCGGGACGGAGTAGATGAGCACGGGCACGGTCGAGTGGTCGGCGATGGTCTGGAAGTAGGCGGCCACCGCGTCGTGGCGACCCCTGGCTAGAGCGGTCGGGGTGAGGACGAGGAGGCTGTCGGCACCGGCGTCCGTCGCCTCGGCGACCTGGGCGAGCCCCACCCGTGTGGTCTCGGCGGCGATCCCAGATGTGATATGGGTCCGGCGTCGTCTCGCTGCCTTGATCAGCCGGGAGCGCTCCCCGGGCTCGAGATACTGGCCCTCACCGGTCGACCCACCGAAAAGGAAGCCTTCGATACCCAGATCCGCCAGGGTCCTGACGTTGGCGGCGTGGGCCTTGAGGTCGATCTCGCCCCGCTGGGTGAACGGTGTGACCAGGGCCGGCATGTACTCGGGGAAGCCGGACATCAGCTCAGACTAGGAGACAGCGGTGTGCGTCAAGTCGGAGCTGGTGGTTCGATGCGGAAGATCGCGTCATCGGCGAGCGCCATACTCCCGTTCCACCACAGGAACCCGGTCTGCCACTGGTGGCTGTAGTCGATCTTCACCCCGATCCAGTCGGCGGCCCCCTCTGTGTTGACCCGGTCGCCGGGATCCCAGTTGCCACCAATGGTCTCCAGCCAGCTGGATCCGGTGCAGATCAGATCCGGAGTGTCGGCGCCGGCCGGCCGGTAGATGTTCACCAAGGTGCTGTTGGCGGCATAAGCACCACCGGCATCCGACTTGTAGATGTGGACTCGATCGATGGCCCCGGTATCCAGCGACTGGAGGGCCCCGGCGGCGGCCTCGAGGATGACACAGTCGGCGTCACCGAAGTTGGCGGTGGAGGCGGCGACACGACCCGCCTCCCTCGATGCGGTTGCCACCGTCAACGAGTCCCTGAAGACCATGCCGTACTCGTAAGCGCCCAACGACAGCATCAGGAGGAGCGTGAACATGATCGCGAACTCGATGAGAGTCACACCGCGATCGTCTCTGAGGCGTCCCATCACTCGTTAGGGGTGAGACGGACAGGGTTGCCGATCACCCGCGCTTCCCACGTGGTCCTGTCGTGCTGGGTGTTGAGCTCGAGCCGCATCGTCCAGAAACACCCAATCGGATTGGTGTCGTCGCATGTGTAGGTGTCTGGTATGGGGATGGTGGCCTCCACCCATTGCCCGTTGTACTGGGCGGTTCCATTGACCGTCGTCCTCAGGGTGCAGCCATTGACGTTGGGACCGGACACCGACCAGGCGCAGCCGGTGGCGAGAGCCCCGCCCGGCTGCCTCACACTCATGAAAGTCGTCCCTGCACCCTCCCCGGGGTCGAAGAAGCGAAGTTCCAGGATCTTCCCGGCATGCTCCGGGGTGATCTCCGCGAGGTAGACCGTTGCAGTCCCGCTGACGTCGTTGGTGAAGATCGACATCGTGTCGATGGCGTAGACCCGGGGGTTGTTGGCCGGTGTACCGCTGGTAGGACTCGAGGCGGCGAGGACGGCGTAGCTGTTGCTGCCGCCGATGCTGGAGCCACCGTTGCTGACGCGGAGGATGTAGATACCGGCCGGGACCGTGCCTCCGCTGGCGTCGAGCCGGCACAGACGGAACCAGCTGTTCTCATGGCTGGAGGCGTTCGATTCCGAGTCGATCGTGAGAGTGGAACCTCCGATGCTGCACGTGGCCGCCACGTTGTTGTCTCGGGCTATGAGCGGGGTGCCGTCGGGTTGGAAGACACGGAACGTTGTGTGGGTCCCACCATTGGCGCTGTTGGTCAGTGACTCCTCGTCGCCCGTTTCCGCGAAACCAGACCGGTCATAGAACCCACCGTCGTAGAGATAGATGTCGACCGAGGTCTTGCCGACCGGTACGTCGATCCCGTAGTAGTAGTACTCGGGGTCGAACTCGGGGTTGGACCCGGGACAGTTGAAGGCACATGTCACCAGATACGGGTCACCGTGCTGTTTTGCGGTACGACGGCCATTGACAGCTCCCCAGAAGTTCTGGCTGAAGTTCTGACACTGGCCAAGGGTGCTCAGACCACTGCTGTTAAGGTTGGTGGCCTGCACTCCAGGACCGAGACCGAAGCACCCTGTCGGGCTGCCGAGGGGGACCGGCTTTATGTATTCGGCTGTGGCGACTCGGCGGATGTCGAAGCTGTCGAAGCCGAGGACCCGGAGAAAGAAGGTGGCGATCGTGGAGTCGAGGGTCACCTCCAGCTTGTTGTCGGCGAGGGCCTGCCAGGCGAGTTCGTCGGGCCCGCCGGTGCCAGTGGGGCTTCCGTTCACGCTGCCGATCGAGTATCCGTTGGCCTGGGCGCCATTGACGGCGAACGTAGAGACGTTGGCCGTGTCACCGGGCAGATAGACGACACCGGCGAGAGCCGAAGCGTCGGCGGCCCGTTGCACCCGGGCGGCGTTGAGGAAGATCCAGCCAAGATCGATGGCGAAGGCGGCCATCCCGATGAGGAGGACCAGCATGACGGTGATGAAGGGGAGGGCCGCCCCGTGGTCACCCTCTCCACGCACGAGATCTCTGAGCCGGCTCATGGAACGAAAGCCTCCGGCTCCAGTCTGGTGATCGTCGCCTCGTCGATGCCGAACGACCCTCGGAAGGGCGGGAACCCCGTTATCCACTCGCTATCAAGGTGGACGCTCACCCCAACGAGGTCGAGGACCAGCTCCGTCCCGCCGACAACGCCCACTTGGGCCTGTCGTCCCGGCCCGACCGGGTATTGCGTCGAAAGGTTGTCCCAGCCATCCCCCGGGAGCGCAGGTTGGTTGCACTGGTCGGGATCACCGCCGTTGTACACCCAGACGTTGGTCAAAGCGGGCGTCCCGGTGCCCGGGTCGGCCTTGAAGATACGAACCTCGCTGATCCGTTCCAGGTCGCGTTGGGTGACCATACTGGCGATGCCCAGGACCACGGCGCAATCGGCTTGGTCGTGGGTCCCGGCGAGGGCGGCCACCCGAGCTCCCTCGCGGGACATGGCGGCAACGGCCAGATAGTCCTTGAAGAACATCCCCAACTCGAGGACGGCCATGACGATGAGTATCAAGATGGGAAAGACCAACGAGGCCTCTATCAGTGTTGCCCCGCGGTCGTCACCAGCCTTGGTACGTCTCAGGTCCCAGCCCAACATCCGTCTTGCCCCCTAGCCACCGTGAGAGGTTAACCGCCCTGCGTAGTGCGGTAAATGGCCAATTGGGCCCGACCATGGCCCCTGCGAGCACGGGGCGTGGGGGACGGACGCTCTACGGGACGAGGTGGATCGGGTTCCCGATCATGTAGGCCCGCCAGGTCGTGGTGTCGTTCATGTCCGACGGGTACGCGTAGTTCATCCTCCACCAGCAGTCGGTGCAGGTGTAGGACACGGGGAGATCCATCTCGAACTTGAGCCAGCGACCGTTGTACTCCCCGGGGTTGACCGACTCCTCACAGCTGTTCCCGGCGCTGATCACGGTGTCCGGGGCTCCATAACTGGCCTCGGCGGCGTTCTTCGAGTAGATCCGGCACTCACCATCGTTGAACACCGAACCGCTCGGGTCGATGGGCTGGAGGGTGCCGGTGTCCGCAGACTCCCCGGCGTCGTAGAGCTCGATGACGAAGGTCTTCCCCTTGTAGAAGTCGGGGACCTCGGCGACATAGAACGAGGTGGTCGACCCGAAGGCGTTGTTGTAGATGGAGAAGTCCCCCAGGGCGAAGAGATTGCCCACGTCGGTCCGGATCGAGTAGCGGTTGAGCCCGCTGTTGGCCTGGTTGCCGGAGGCGAGGATCGTGGTGCGCCCCCCACCGCTGTTGGGGACCAACTGGACCACCCAGATCCCCTCCGGTGAGCTCGAGGTATTGATGGCGCCACCGCAGACCGTCTGCCACCCCTTGCCCACGGCCGCCCAGTTGTTGGCGTAGTCAAAGGGCGGGTCGTCGTCGGGATCGACCTGGGGGAGCGGGGAGTAGTCCTGGGAGCAGTAGAGACTGTTGTCAGAGACGTCGAGAGGGGTGGGGTCGGGGTAGTAGACGTTGATGGTCACACTCTGACCAGGGCAGCTCGCCGCCGGGGCGCAGAAGTTGTTGTGATCACCGGTGCGGTGCCAGTCGGTGTTGGCCACACCACCGGTCTCGTTGTGGAAGGCCATGTCGATGGTCTGGAGGGTCACGCTCGAGGCCCCGTCCGGGCTTATCCCATAGAGATAGCCGGTATCCCGCCAGTTGGGGTTCTGGGCGCAGCCGTCGTTGGAGCCGGTGCCCACCGCGCAGTAGGACCCGTAGGCGTCACCCATGACGGTGTCGGTGCGGGTGGCGTGGAGGTTGGCCCAGAAGTTGCCGGCGCAGTCGGGGTCGGCGCCGTAACAGCTCGGGTCGTTGCCGAACTGGTTGGTGGGGCTCCCCAGCTTGAGGGGTGGGATGTACTCGGCGATGGCGATGCGGCTTATGGTCTGGGTCTGGATGCCGAACACCTTGAGGAAGAAGGTCTGGACGGTGTCGGTGACCGTCACCTGGAGCTGGTTCAGCTCCCCGGTCACTCTCTCTGGGACCACCGTGGTCTCGGGATTGCTGTCGTCATACCCGTTCTGGATGGCGATGGCGTCGGCAGTGTCGAAGGCCTCGGTCTCGTCGCCGGGCAGCCACACCACGCCGCCCAGTGCCGCGGCGTCGGCGGCTCGCTGCACACGGCTGGCGTTGAGATAGAACCATGCCAGGTCGGTCCCGAAGGCCGCCATGCCCATGAGGAGGAAGATGCCCAGGGCCACGAGCATGAGCGCGGCCCCCTTGTCCCGGCTTTGGGTCTCCGTCACAGCGACCCCCTGGTGTCGGGCTCGACTTGCATGATCGCCGTCTCGGTCCATTCGATGGCCAGGAACGACAGGAAACCGGTGACGCTGTCGTGGCTGAATGTGACTTCCACCCCCAGGGTGTCGAAGTCGGGCGGGATCCTGTCACGGTCGGCCGGGTCCCACAGACAACAGTTGGCCCCTGCGGACAGACCATGGGTGTCGAGGTCGCAGTCGAGACTGGAGAGTGGACCGGGGTTGACGTACTCGTTGATGAGCGAGGTGTCGACCGGCTTGCTCCCGTCGGGCTCGGCCCGATAGATGGTCACCATCTCGAGGTTGCCGTAGTGGAGGTTGCATGCCGCCTCCTCGACGACGTTGAGTATCAGATCGTCGGCGTTGGCGGTGTCGGCGGCCGCCGAGCCGGTCCTAGCGCCGGAGCGCGCCGCATTGGTGACGGTGACGTAGTCGATGATGAGGAAGCCCACCTCGGAGATCCCGATGGCCAGGGTGAGGAGGAACGGGATGATGATCCCCACCTCGACGAGGGATGCCCCACGGTCGCCCCGACGGAGTCTCACGACACCTCGAAGAGCTGTGGCTCCACCTGGAACACGGTGGATGTCGTGAAGTCGACAGCGGGACTGAAGAGGCCGGTCAGCCAGTCATGGGTGTAGAACACCTGGACACCGATGCGATCGGTGTCGGGGGCGGTGATGTCCCTGTCGAGGGGGTCCCAACCCGGGACGACATAGGTGGTACGCCCCACCTCGGGACATGGCGTCCAGTCGCAGCATCCGGGGAGGGCGGGGATGACTATCGAGGCGCAACCGGTGCCCGGTGCGTAGCTGTATGTCGTGGTCTCGTTGAGATTCGGGTTGTTGTCGCGGTAGATCCTGACCTGGTCGCCTGGCTCGAACCCGATCGGGCCCATGGTCGCCTGGACATTGCGCAGGACCAGGATGTCGGCGTCGAGGTCCTGTCCAAAGGTGGCTCCCGCCCTGGCTCCTTCGCGTGAGGCGTGGCTGACGGAGAGCCAGTCCTTGAAGGCGAGACCAAACTCGACCACGGCGAAGAGGGCGAGAAACAGCAGACCATAAGAGATGGCTGCCTCGACCAGTGTTGCTCCCCGCTCCTTCTCCGGCACCTTACCCTACTCCTCTCTGTGGTGATTGACTACGGAGAGTGGTCAATCTATCCCGGGCATCGGCATGATTCCACCGGTTCTTGACATGGGGTCGGGTAAAGAGGGCGCATGGACTAGTCATCGGTATTGGGCTGCCAGACGACGATTTGCCAGCTTTGCCCTGAGAAAATCTGCGTTCATCATGGCGATGAAGTCGATCGAGATCTCCTTGGGGCAGGCCTTCTCACACTCTCCGTGGTTGGTGCACGAGCCGAAGTAGTGCTCCATGACCCCAACCATACGCTCCGTGCGTGACCAACGCTCGGCGTGACCCTGGGGGAGGAGGTTGAGATGGCCTATCTTGGCCGCGGTGAACAGACTCGCCGCCCCATTGGGGCAGGCGGCGACGCAGGCCCCACAGCCTATGCAGGCGGCGGCGTCGAAGGCGGTGTCGGCCACCGTCTTGGGCACGGGGATGAGATTGGCGTCGGGCGCCGAGCCGGTGTCCACGGAGATGTAGCCGCCCGCCTCGATGATCCGGTCGAAGGCCGAGCGATCGACGACCAGATCCTTGACGAGCGGGAAGCCGGCGGCGCGCCACGGCTCCACGACGATGGTGGAGCCGTCTGGGAATCTCCTCATGTGGAGCTGACATGTGGCGGTCCCCGGTTGGGGGCCATGGGCCCGACCGTTGATCATCACCCCACAGCTGCCACAGATCCCCTCCCTACAGTCGTGATCGAAGGCGACCGGGTCCTCACCCTGGTTGACCAGACGCTCGTTGAGGACGTCGAGCATCTCGAGAAAGGACATCTCCGCCGAGATGGCGTCCACCTGGTAGGTCTTGAAGGCGCCCGGTGAGCCTGGTCCCTTCTGACGCCAGACCTGGAGCGTGACGTTCATCCCGCCCCCCTCACTTGTAGCTCCTGGTGGTCAGCGCGACGTTCTCGAAGACCAGATCCTCGTTCTGGACCTCGGGTCTCGCCGCGTCTCCGGTCCACTCCCAGGCCGAGACATGGGCGAAGCCCACGTCGTCACGAAGCGCCTCACCGTCCTCGGTCTGATACTCCTCACGGAAGTGGCCCCCACACGACTCCTCGCGCTCCCTGGCGTCGACGCACATCAGCATCGCAAGCTCGAAGAAGTCGTCCACCCGACCTGCCCGCTCCAGGGCCTGGTTGAGCTCCTCCCCGGTCCCCAACACCCTGAGATCGGTCTTGAACTCCTCGTAGAGGGCCGGGATGTCCGACAAGGCCTTCTCCAACCCCTGGGCGCTGCGGGACATCCCGCAGTGGTCGAGCATGATCTTGCCCAGCTCTCGGTGGAACCAGTCGACCGTGCGGGAGCCTCCGGTCGCAAGATACCCACGCACCCGGTCACCGACCTCGTCCTCCACCGGGCCGAATGCCGGGTCGTCGGTGGGCACCGGTGGCTCGTTGAGCAGACCTGCCAGATAGTCGCCGATCGTGTAGGGCAGGACGAAGTAGCCGTCCGCCAGACCCTGCATCAGCGCCGATGCCCCCAGGCGGTTGGCGCCATGATCGGAGAAGTTGGCCTCCCCGATGGCATATAGACCCGGAATGGTCGTCATCAAGTTGTAATCCACCCACAGGCCCCCCATCGTGTAGTGGGGCGCAGGGTAGATACGCATCGGGACCAGGTAGGGGTCCTCATCGGTGATCCTGTTGTACATCTCGAAGAGGTTGTCGTATCTCTCCTCGATGGTCCTCCGCCCAAGCCGTGTGGTGGCGTCGGCGAAGTCGAGATACACGCCGTTCTTGAGGGGCCCGACCCCGAGCCCGGCGTCGACGACGCGTTTTGCCGCCCGGGAGGCGATGTCACGGGCGACCAGGTTGCCGAAGGCGGGATAACGGCGCTCCAGGTAGTAGTCGCGGTCGATCTCCGGGATCTGCTCGGGGGGCCTGTCGTCACCGGGGTTCTTAGGCACCCAGATCCGACCGTCATTGCGCAACGACTCCGACATCAGGGTCAGCTTCGATTGGAACTCGTCGGAGGCCGGTATGCAGGTGGGGTGGATCTGGGTGAAGCAAGGGTTGGCGAGGGCCGCGCCGCGCCTGTGCGCTCTCCATATCGCCGTCGTGTTCGAGGCCTTGGCGTTGGTCGAGAGGAAGAAGACGTTGGCGTAGCCGCCGGTGGCCAAGACCACCGCATGAGCCGAGTGGCGAGCGATCTCCCCCTTGACCAGGTCCCTGGTGACGATCCCGATGGCCCGACCATCCTTGACGACGAGGTCAAGCATCTCGACCCGGGTGTGCAGTCTCACCGTGCGGGTCTTCACCTGACGCATCAACGCCTGGTAGGCGCCGAGAAGGAGTTGCTGGCCGGTCTGCCCTCGGGCATAGAAGGTCCGGGCCACCTGGGCCCCCCCGAACGAGCGGTTGTCGAGGAGCCCCCCGTATTCCCGGGCGAAGGGGACCCCCTGCGCGGTGGCCTGATCGATGATGTTGAGCGAGACCTCGGCCAGCCGATAGACGTTGGCCTCTCTGCTCCGGTAGTCGCCGCCTTTGATCGTGTCGTAGAAGAGTCTCCGCACCGAGTCGCCGTCGTTGTGATAGTTCTTGGCCGCATTGATCCCGCCCTGGGCGGCGATCGAGTGAGCCCGTCGCGGGGTGTCGTGGAATGTGAAGACGTCGACCTGGTAACCAAGCTCGCCGAGACTGGCCGCCGCCGAGGCCCCGGCGAGACCGGTGCCCACGATTATCACCCTGAGCTTCCGCTTGTTGGCGGGGTTGACGAGCCGCACCGAGAACTTGTGGCTCTCCCACTTGTTCTCGAGTGGCCCCTCAGGGATCTTCGCCTCGAGACCGGTCACTTCAGGTATCCGAGGGCCACCGCCAGAGGTGGGGCGATGAAGCCGATGGTGATCACGCCGGATGTCACGTAGGCGGCCACCTTGCGGGCGCGGTTGAACCGGGGATGGTTGATGCCGAGGCTCTGGAACATCGACCAGGCGCCGTGGTAGAGGTGGATCCCGAGCAGCAACGAGGCGGTCACGTAGAGGACCGTCACCGGCGGGCGGCTGAAGGTGGCGACGAAGTTGGCGTACACCGCTCCACGCTCCCAGGTCTCCGGCGCCACCGGCGGAAGACCCCAGGTGAAGTCGGCGAGATGGAAGGCGAGGAAGGTGAGGAAGATGGTCCCGCTCCATCTCATGGTCCGGCTGGCGTAGTTGGCGGCGACGTAGCTCCTCGGGCCCTGGTAGCCCACGGGACGGGCCCGGTGGTTCATGACCGTCAAGGAGTAGGCGGCGTGGACGTGGAGGAGGAAGAGGACGATCAGCCCGGTGCGCAGTATCCAGAGGAAGACATGCTCGGGGAGGATGGGGACGAAGAGGCGACGGAGGGCCTCACCGTAGATGTCGATGTCGGGGACCCCGTCGACCGGGGGAAGGAACATCTTGAGATTGCCGATCATGTGGGCGATGGCGAAGCCGATGATCCCGAGACCGGTGACGGCCATGACCCATTTCTTGCCGATGGCGGAGCGGTAGAACTCGACGGGGAGGGGGGCCCGGGTCTCGGTCTTGGTGGTCACCGATCACCCATTATTACCAGCTTCACGACCCCATCGAGGTCGTCGCGGAGACGGCCCCTGGTGGGCGATCTCGACGACCTGGGGACACCACCCCTCTTGACGGCGCGCGCAGAGTGACATAATGTCAAACGTGTAATTACACGTTTGTGAGGAGACCTGATGCAGAGCAAGCTCATCGAAGCCCTGGCGATTGGTGAGCTCTCTTGGCAGGACTACGCAAACTGTCGCGGCGCCGATGCCGACCTCTTCTTCCCCGAGCGGGGGGCCTCCACCCGCAAGGCGAAGGCGATCTGTGCCGCTTGCGAGGTCAAGACCCAGTGTCTGGACTACGCCATCGAGATGGGCGAGAAGTTCGGGATCTGGGGCGGGCTGAGCGAGCGGGAGCGGAGACGGGTGCGTCGGGAGCGGGCCGTGCGCGAGCGCAAAGTCAGCTAGAGAGTCTCAGAGGTAGAGACCGGACGAGTCGTCCGGGTTCTTCTGCCCCGGGGAGTTCAACGCCCGTTTCTGCATCTCCTCGAGCTGGGACCGAGCCATCATCTGTTGGCTCCACAACGAAGCCTGGATCCCGTGGAACAGACCCTCCAGCCAACCGATGAGCTGGGCCTGGGCGACCCGCACCTCCGACTCCGAGGCCCCATCGGTGCTCAACGGGATCATGATCTCCTTCAGCTCTTCCTGGAGATCCGGTGACAGCGAGTCTTTGAGCTCGGCCACCGACCGGGCGTGGACCTCGGCGAGACGGATCCGGCCCCGGTCGTCGAGGGGGGCGGTGCGCGCCTCCTCCAGCATTGCCCGGGTCATGGCCGCGATCCTGATCAGCTTCGTCGGCTCGCTGACCTCCGACTCCTTGGCCTCGACCACCTCGGGTGTGACCGGGTCCTCCATGAGGGGTCCAAGCTAGTGCCTTTCGGCGGGCACCGGTCATGCCATCCTGGGGCTCCATGATCGCGGTCCTCGGCTTCACCCTGGCCTACACCGCCGCCCTCTTCGTCTACGGGCAGGCGGTGGAGAGCCCGCTCACGACCCTCTACACCGAAGTCAACGTCGGTCTGCTGGTCCTCTTCGGCGTCCTCAACAACTGGGCGCGGTGGCCGCTCCGTGCCCTCTGGGCGGTGTCGCTGGTGGGTCTGGGCAACATGGTGGGGGGCGTCCTCCTCGTCTCCGACCAGCCGCTGTACATGACCGCGGTCGCCGGTCCGGTCCTCTACGACAAGGTCTTCCACGCAGTGGCCGCGGCCGCCATGACCGTGATCGCCTGGGAGGCGATGAAACGATGGGCGGGGACCGGCGGCCACTACGGGGGCACTCTCCTCCTCACCTGGCTGGTCGTGATGGGCGGTGGTGCAGTGGTGGAGATCGCCGAGTTCATCGGCTCGAATCTGGGTGACGTCAGCGTCGGGGACTACACCAACAACGCCCTCGACCTCGTGGCCAATGCGATCGGCGCCACCGTGGGTCTGGCGCTGCTGGTGTGGTGGGAGCGCGACGCAAACCTCAGGTAGTACGGCACCCCCTGGGGTACCTAACTCTCTCGAGTATGCGCCGTTCCGGCCCTTCCCCCGCCCAATCGAGCTGTCAATCCCCTGCTACGAAGAAGACCCAGTCACCCTCGGCGGTGATCCCGGTTCGCCACCCGGCGTAGCTGCCGAATCTCTCCAGCTCCGACAGCTCCTCACCGGTGTAGATCTCGGCGAGCTCGGCCATCTCTTCCGGTGTGATCTCCTCCCAAGTGTCCCTGACGAAGGCCGCCGGCCATACGTATAGGACAGTGCTCCCCAAGGCGTCGGCGGCCTCGCCCTCGAACGTCTGCTCGGCCCAGTCGGTCCCGAGAAGCTCGAGAAGGATTGCTAGCTTGCCTTGGCCATCGGCTTCCCACTGAGCCAGCATCTCGGACCCGCCACCTCCGAAATGGGTCGTGAATCCGACGTCGAAGGTGTCTGTGAAATAGCCCTCATCCGCCAACTTTCGGAGGGTCGTGATGTCGCACATCACCGCTGCCTCGATGATCGCCTCGCGCATCGCCGCAACCGGCTGGGGCAGAGTGGGATCGGCAACAGGGGCCGAGACACCCGACGAGGAGCAATCAACCGCCGGCGGAGGAGTGGTGGTCGGGAGAGGCGGCTCGGTCGTCGGGGTCGCCAACGGGACGGTCGTGCCTGCAGGCTCCAAGTCGTCGCCACCCAACCAGAGGGGAAGCGCTCCGAAGAGCAGGACGATGGCGGCGAACGCCCCTGCGAAGACCAGCCAACCCGGCATACTCCGACGGGGTTCCCTCACGGGGGGTCTTGCCGAGCTCGTCGTCTGTCGGACCTCCTCGGCCGACTGCTGCATTCGCCGCTCGAAGTCGTCCATGGTCACGCTTCCCTCCATTTCTCGAGACGCCCACGTAGCGCTGCCCGACCCCTGTGGAGATGTGTCTTCACCGCGCCGGCGCTGCACCCCATGGCGGCGCCGATCTCTTCGGTGCTGAGCTGACCTACGTAGTGGAGGACAATGGCCTGCTGCTGTCTCCTGGGGAGACTCCGCACC
>JAKEHF010000019.1 GCA_022615295.1 Actinomycetota bacterium
ATGTGGCCGATCCCCGGTTCATCCTGCTCGGCTGGGCGGCGGGTCTGGTGGCCGTCGCCGGCGCTGTTTCCTTGTCGCGGATAGTCGGTCGGGGGTTCGTGTGGTTGACCTCGGCCGTGGGTGCCGCCCTCGGTCTTGTCGCCTTTGCCGCCGACGATCTCTGGCCGGCGAGACCGGCCCCGGTCCTGGTGCTGGTGGCCGCCCTCGTCGCCCGGCGTCAGCGTCCCGCCGGCGTTCTGCTGATTGTCGCCGCCGCGGGGTATCTCCTCGGGGCCGCCGCGTGGGGCGGGCCGCTCCTGGCCACGACACTCGCCGTCGCCCTCGGGGGAGTCACGGGGGAGATGGTGCTCGGCCACTGGTATCTGGTCGACCCCCGGCTCCCTCGGTCCGCCCTCAACGCCCTTGCGATCGTCGGCATCATCGGGCTCTGTGCCGACGGCGCCGCCATCTACGTGGTGGGCCGGCTCAACGCCGGGGGACCGGTCACGGCGTATCTCGCCCTGCTCGTCCTCTCGGTGCTCCTCATGGCCGGCGTCCTCGGCGCCCTGCGCCAGCCGGCCTACTCCGGTGTGATGGCTGCCACCGGTTTGTCCTATCTTGCGGTCCTCACCACCCTGGGCGCCGTGTTCCTGGGTCGGGCGCTGGTGGCGGGTATCGGGCCGTTCAGCAACTGAAGGAGAACCATGCAAGTCAGGACCGCCGGCGCCGACCTCGAAGTCGACGGCGCAACCATCGTCATCGGTGTCATGGAGGGTCTCCTACCGGCCCCCGGTTCGGAGACGATGTTCGGGGGCGTGGACGTCGATCTGCTCGAGGCGGCGGGGTTCGAGGGAAAGACTTCACAGACGATGACGGTCTCCCACCCCGAAGCCAAGGCGTTGCTTCTTGTCGGTCTCGGAGACGAGGCCGACTATGACCGCATAAGGGCGGCCTCCGGGAACGCGGTTCGCGCCGCCAGGACGACCCGCCTCGTCACGCATCTCGCAGTGGTGGGCGTGGAGGGGGCGACACGGGCGGTCGTGGAGGGCAGCGTCCTCGGTGGGTTCCAGTTCCGGGCTTACAAGACCAACGACGAGAAGACCCGCGTCGAGGAGGTCGAAGTCATCGATGGAGACCCGGGTGAGCTCGCCGAGGCTTTGATCGTCGCCGACGCCACCAATATGGCCCGGACCTGGGTCAACACTCCGGCGAAGGATATGTCCCCGGTGGCGTTCGCCCAGGAGGTCACGGCCCGAGCCGGCACCGCGGGGCTGGGCTTCGAGGTTTGGGACAAGGACCGGATCGAGACGGAGGGTCTGGGCGCCTTGCTGGGCGTGGCCGCCGGATCGGACCGGGAGCCCCGTCTGGTCACACTGACCTATCGACCGGAGGGCTCCGTGGGGCGTCTCGCCCTCGTCGGCAAAGGGATCACCTTCGACTCCGGTGGTCTGTCGCTCAAGCCCTCCGCGGCGATGGAGGAGATGAAGGTCGACATGTCCGGGGCTGCGGCGGTGGTGGCCGCCACGATGGCGATCGCCGGTCTCGGGCTCCCCATCGAGGTGACCACGATCACACCCCTGACCGACAATGCGGTGGGGGGAGACGCCACCAGACCCGGCGACGTCCTCCGGCCCGTCGAGGGGCCGACCATCGAGGTCCTCAACACCGACGCCGAGGGTCGGCTGGTCCTGGCCGACGGCCTGTCCCTGGCTCGGCGGCACGACCCCGACCTGATCGTCGACGTCGCCACCCTGACCGGGGCGATGCGTGTCGCCCTCGGCGACAAGATCGCCGGTTTCTTCGCCTCCGATCGCGAGGTCGCCGCAAAGATCGCCGAGGCGGCAGCACGGGCCGGGGAACCCTTCTGGGAGATGCCCCTCCACAAGGACTACAGAAGGATGCTCGACTCCACCGTGGCCGACATCAAGAACGTCACGTCCACTCGTTACGGAGGGGCGATCGCAGCCGCTCTCTTCCTCGCCGAGTACGTCAAGGACACCCCCTGGGCCCACTTGGACATCGCCGGACCGGCGGTCAGCCGTGAGAACAGCGGAGAGCAGGTTAAGGGTGGGTCAGGTGTCGCAGTGAGGACGCTCGTCGAGCTGGCGCGGGCGATGGCCGGAGCCGTCTGACAACGTCACCGAATCCCTAGCATCCCCGGGCAGTGCGCACCCGATTCGTCGTCTCGGTGGCGATCACCGACCTGCTGTCTCTGGCCGTCGGCGTCCTGTGCGCCTCTTGGCTGGTCTTCGACACCCCGTTCCCATGGCAGGCGTTCACGCCGGGGTCGATCTGGCCGCTCCTCGGGTTCCTCACCGGGGCCATGATCCTCATGTCCTTCCTCACCGAGCAGATGGGGGGGCCGGGGGTGCCCCGGCCGACCTACGGACGGATGATGGCGATCATGGCGGGGTCCGGGCTGCTCACGGCAGGGCTCCTCGTCGTGTTCCGCGATGTCTACTACTCGACGAGATTCTTCGCCTTCACGCTCCTCGTGTTCCTGGTCCCGGCGACCCTCCATCGCCTCGTCCGGCGCAGACGGCCCTGGACGGAGCGGATCGGCGTCATCACCCGGGAGAAGCAGCTCGCCGACGATCTGACCGACTCGGATCACGCCGAGGTGGTCTGGGTCCTCACCCCCGACTTCGACGGAGACATCGAGCTCCCCGACCGCGGTGTGACCATCGCCGTCGACCTGGGTGACGTGCTGTCGGAACGTGTCGCCCAGTATCTGTCCTCGTGTGACGTGGCCGGCTACAGCATCCGCCCCTTCTCCTCGATCTACGAGGAGCACACGGGGCGGGTGCCCCTGGTTCGTCTCGCCGAGGGCTGGGAGATCTCGGCGCCACTCCTCGAAGTGGCGAGGTGGCTCCCCGGAAAGAGGGCCATCGATCTGGTGCTAACCGGGGTCACCGCGGTGGTATGGGTGCCCATCGGGCTCCTGGTCGCCCTCTGCATCAAGATGGCCGATCCTCCCGGTGAGGCGGTGTTCAGACAGGCCAGGGTGGGCCATAACGGCGAGGTGTTCACCATGTACAAGTTCCGCACCATGTACACCGACGCCGAGGACTTCGGCCCGCAGTTCGCCCAGGAGGCCGACCCCCGCTTCATCCCCGGTGGGGCCTTCCTGCGCAAGTCCCGTCTCGACGAGATACCACAGCTCGTCAACGTGCTCATGGGCGACATGGCCTTGGTGGGTCCGCGGGCGGAGCAGGTGCCCTTTGTCGAGCGATTCAGGAGGACGATCCCGTTCTACGACCACCGTCACATGGTCCGGCCGGGGCTAACAGGTTGGGCTCAGGTCAACTACGGGTATGCCGATGACCAGGCTGACACCGTGGAGAAGCTGACCTACGACCTCTACTACATAAAGCACATGTCGCCGGCCCTGGATCTGCGGATTTTCTGGAAGAGCGTCTGGACCGTCCTCACCGGCTTCGGGGCGAGATGACGGCCCCCACCGTCGACGTCGGGAGACGGGGTTTCAGGGCGCCGGGCACCGGTTTCATGGTTGGGGGGAGCCTCATCGGCGCCCTCGGCGCGTATCTCTTCCAGTGGTATGGGGCCCGCTCGCTCGACCCCACGGAGCTGGCACCGATCAGCGCGCTATGGACGCTGTTCTTCATCCTGGTGACGATCCTCCTGGTCCCCGTGGAGCAGTACGTGACACGGGAGGTGACCAGGGGGCGTAAGGCCATACCGTACGACCTGAAGCCGACCGCCGTCATGGCCTCTATCGGTGCCGCCCTCGGTCTGGCCTACATCGCAGTCAACTACGAGACCCTCTTCGCCTCCGACCCTCGCTATCTGGTCCAGATCGTCCTGCTGGTGGTCGGCTATGCGCTGTTGTTCGTCGGCAAGGGGGTCCTCGCCGGATCGAGGAGATTCGCCCTCGTGGGGTGGGTGATGATCGTCGAGACCGCGGTTCGGTTGCTGGCCGGAGTTGTCTTCCTTTGGCTGCTCCTCGACGCCACCTCGATGGGGTGGGCCATGGTGACCGGTGGTCTGGCAATCCTCGGTCTCGGCTGGTGGCGTCATGACAAGGGGTTGGTCAAGGAGCCGGCCTCGCCTGCGAGGGGCTTCCTCCTCGGCTACGTCGGCGGCACCTCCTCGTCACAGATGCTCCTCGCCGGCGCCCCCCTCGCCGTCAGCTTTCTCGGAGGGAGCCCTGCACTGGTGTCGATCGTCTTCATCACCTTCACGCTGTATCGAGCCCCATTGACACTCATCCTCTCACTTCAGGGCAGGGTGCTTCCCTATCTGGTGGGGCTGTCACATGCCGGTGATGACGTGCGACTCTCCAGGATCGCCAAGAACGTGGTCCTCGGCGGGGGTGCCTTGGCCGTTGCCGGAGGCCTGGTCGGCTGGCTGGTCGGACCCGAGGTCGTCGCCCTCCTCTACGGGCCGGAGTACGAGCCCTCCACGATCGTGGCCACCATGGCTGCCGCGGGGGTCATGGCCGCCGCCGCGGCACAGGTCGCCTCACAGGTCCTCGTCGCCGAGGGGCGGACCAGATTGCTCGGGCTCGCCTGGTTTGGGGGTCTGGTCGCCGCCGTGGTCACCGCGGCCATCATCGGCGGTGCTCCGGACACGACGGTCGCCATCGCCTTCACCACAGGGGAGTTCATAGCCCTGGGTCTGATGGCCCTTCTGGCGATCAGAAGGTAGAGGTCTGGCCGAGGAGACGTGCGTGCTCGGCGGCGAGACCGGGTGGGAATCGCCAACGCAGCTCCGAGGGGACCACGGGAAGACGATCCACCACCCGGAGCCCCTCTTCAGTCGCCCCCACCAGACCGGCCCTGAGGAGGAGGGGGAGATATCTGGGCAGCCGCACCTCCTCCCCCTTGTCGGCAGCCCGCATCAGACGTAGCAGCTCGGCTACAGCTCCAGGCCCCAGGGCGGCCACCCAGAATCTCCTCACGTAGGGGTCCGAGGGTGGGAACGGTCCGGATCCCGGCATGGCCCACACCGGAACCGTGGGTCGGACCCTCACCGTCGGTCGGAGAGAAGCGCCCGTCTGCCCTGCGGCGGATCGGGTTGGAGGACGACTCTGGCCGCCGACGGGCGCTTCTGCTCTCATCCCTCGTGATCTACAACAGAGCGTCAACGATCGTCAAGTGGTGTAGTCGGGTACGCGAAAGAAAACGATGCTGCGTCAGTCGCCCGCGGCGAGCTGACCGATGAAGACGGTCACCGTGGCTGACTCGGTGAGCTCTGTCCCCGGGCCCGGGTTGGTCGAAACGATCCGGTCCACCTGGGCGGGATCGGTCACGTCGACCTTCTGCTGGAAAAGATTGACCCTGACCCCGGTGGCGAGCTCGAACACCTTTATCGCGGCCAACGCCTCATCGAAGGTCATCCCGATGAGGTTGGGCAGGTCTCCTACCGGGGTCTGACCGGTGGAGACGTAGATCGTGACCACGC
>JAKEHF010000020.1 GCA_022615295.1 Actinomycetota bacterium
GCGGGGTCACATCTGCCCCACTTCCTCGGGGATGTCATAGGTGGTGGCGAGGCGATAGACCTTCTCGTTGGCCTCGACGTACTCGACGGCGGCCTCGGGCTCGAATGCGTGCACCTCGGTGCTGGGGACGACCCAGATGCTCACCCCCTCACCACGTCTGGTGTAGACGTCGCGGGCGTTCTCCAGGGCGGTCTCGGGGTCGGGGGCGTGAAGACTGCCCACGTGGACATGGGAGATCCCCCGCCGTGCCCTGACGAAGACCTCCCACATCGGCCATCCCTCCTCGGTCGAGCCGGTGGTGGTCTCGACTTCTGCCTTCTCCCCCGGCGCCACCGGGACCTCGTAGGTCATGCCACCTGCCTCCGGTGGCTCTTGGCGGCATGGACGGCGGCGGCCTCTCTGACCCAGGCTCCCTCCTCCCAGGCCCTCACCTTGTGGGCGACACGGTCCCGGTTCATCGGGCCGTGACCCTTGACCACCCGCCAGAACTCGTCCCAGTCGATCTCACCGAAGTCGTAGTGGCCACGCTCGGGGTTCCAGCGAAGCTCGGGGTCGGGAATGGTCAACCCCAGATACTCGGCCTGGGGTACGGTCATATCGACGAACTGCTGGCGCAGATCGTCGTTGGAGACCCTCTTGATCCTCCAGGTCATCGACTGCTCGGTGTGGGTGGAGTCGGTGTCGTGGGGCCCGAACATCATCAACGACGGCCACCACCACCGATCCAGGGCGTCCTGGGCCATCGCCTTCTGCTCCGGACTTCCCTGGCACAACCTGATGAGGAGCTCGTAACCCTGCCGCTGGTGGAACGATTCCTCCTTGCAGATCCGGACCATGGCCCGGGCGTAGGGCCCATAGGAGCATCGGGTGAGCATCACCTGGTTGGTGATCGCAGCCCCGTCGACGAGCCAGCCGATGGTCCCGATGTCGGCCCAACTCAGCGTGGGATAGTTGAAGATCGACGAGTACTTGTGCCTGCCCTGATGGAGCAGCTCCTGCAGCTCGTCACGCTTCACCCCCAGGGTCTCTGCAGCGGAGTAGAGATAGAGACCGTGCCCGGCCTCGTCCTGGACCTTCGCCATCAGGATCGCCTTTCGGTGCAATGTCGGGGTCCGGGTGATCCAATTTCCCTCGGGCTGCATGCCGATGATCTCGGAGTGGGCGTGCTGGGCGATCTGGCGGATCAGGGTGGCCCGATAGGCATCGGGCATCCAGTCGCTGGGCTCGATCTTCTCCTCGGCGTCGACGATCTGCTGGAACCGCTCCTCGGATGTCATGACCGCGATGCTATACCAACGAACGTTCGTTTGTAAAGGAGGTCAGCCTCAACTATCGACGCGGTGCCTACCAATCATCGCTTACCGGTCGGGCATGCGTAGCTCGAGCACCGGGTCGGCCACCCGGCCGAGGAGACGGTCCAGGCCGTGGAGGACCCAACCCCAGATGGCAATCGGCTCGCTGCTCTCCCTGCCCCTAGTCAAACCCATCGCCCTCCCCCTGGGGTAGACGACAAGACTCACCGAGCGATCGGCCGACATCCCGAGGAGCTCTTTGGCCAGCTCCACCGCGCGGTCGACACCACCCAGGTCGTCGACGAGACCCAGTTCCCTTGCTTGCTCCCCGGTCCAGATCCGGCCCCGTGCCACCTCCTCGACCTGGTCGAGAGCGAGACCTCTTCCGGCGGCGACACGCTCCTTGAAATCCAAATAGAGCCGGTCCAGCTCGTGCTCGAGACGGGCCCGCTCCCCGTCGGTGAAGGGCTGGTCGGGGACCGAGAAGGTGACGTTGTCCCCGATGCCCAGGCTCCTCCAGTCGACCCCTACTCGGGACCAGGCGGCTGCCGTCGCCAGCTTCCCCATGACCACCCCGATCGAGCCGGTGATGGTCCCCGGCTGGGCCACGATCCGGTCTGCGTCGGTGGCGACGAAGTAGCCGCCGGAGCCGGCGACGTCCCCCATGGAGACCACCACCGGCTTGCCCGCCTCCCGGGCCCGTGCCACCTCGTGTCTCACCACCTCGGAGGCGACCGCCGACCCGCCCGGGGAGTCGACACGGAAGACGACGGCCTTGACCCTGCGATCGTCCCTGGCCTCCCTGAAGGCCTCGGCCACCTCGTCGGCGCCGAAGGAAGGGGCCCTCCCCATGGGGTCGAAGCGGGATCGGCCCCTGGCTATGGGCCCGGTCCCGTAGATGAGCGCAACCCTCGGACCAGACCTCTGGGGACGACCGGCGCGCTTGAGGTACTTCGCGGCGTGGAGATACCTGGGCTTGTCCCGGCCGGCGGCGGCATAGGCCTCGTCCCGATAGGAGAGACGGTCGACCAGACCCGTCTCCAACGCCTCGGCAGCGGTCAGTGGGGCCCGGTTGATCATTTCCCGCACCCGCTCCGGGGGTATGCCCCGGCCCTCGCTGATCCCGGCCACCATCTGGTCCATCTGCTCGGTGAGGATCGCCGTGGTCGCCTCCCGGTGGGGCGCCACGTAGTCGGTCTCGGTGAGGAGGTATTTGGCCGCCTTGTACTCCCGACGATGGTCGAGATCGGGGATGACGCCGATCTTGTCGAACAGGCTGCGCAGGAAGGGGGTCCTGACGACCACCCCCTGGATGGAGAGCCCACCCACCGGCTGAAGATTGATCTCGGCGAATCCAGCAGCCAGGTAGTAGTCGATGGTGGCCAGCCCGGTCTCGCCGAACGACTCGGCATACGCCACCGTCCGTTTCCCCTCCGCCTTGAACCTGGCGACCGCCCCCCTGATCTCCTGGGCCTGAGCCAGACCGAGACTGCCGTTGCCGAGACGGGCCACCACACCAACCACGCGGTCGTCTACGGCCGCCCTGTGGAGGGCGTCGACCATGTCGCGCAGGACCGTCGCGCCCGGGGAGAGGAGCCGGTCTATGGGTCTGGTCATCGGGTGCTCGACGACACCACCGTCGAGATCGATCTCGATGACCGTGCCGCGCCGCACCCGCTTCTGGCTCACTTTCCATGCGATCGAGGCGAGGACTGTCACCCCAAGCACGATGAGCGCTGCCAGCGGTGTGGCCAGCGCGGCAACCACCATGGTGACGACGATGGCCAGCCACAGCGTCGCCGCGGCCATCGTCAGGGCTTGGAGGGCTCGATCCGGTCTCAAATTCGGCTCCTGGTCGGGGTTGACGCAACCCTAAGGACCGGGAACCGGCACCCGCCATACGGACGTCCAAACAGCCAATGAGGACCATGTCGGCCCCGTTGCCTCGTTCGGTGACCCGTGTCTTCGTCGTGATGTTCGCCATCCTCCCCTTTGTGTTTCTCCTCCCCCGCCCGGCGTTGGGCTGTTCCTGTGCCCCGCCCGGCGACATCGAGGCGCTGATCGCCGAGTCTCCTGGGGTCGTCGTCGGAACCCTGCTGGACAAACGTCTCACCGGCGAAGAGTTCGACATGGCGGCCGTGTTCCGTGTCGAGGTCGAGCAGTGGGTGAAGGGCGACCTGGGACCGGAGATCGACGTATACACCGCCGGGGACGGCGCCGGTTGCGGCATCGAAGCCCCCATCGGCACCAGAGTGGGCCTCTTCCTCTCGGTTCAGGACAATCGTCTCACCTCGAACCTGTGCCGGCAGATGAGCCCGGAGGTGCTCGAGGCCGCCGCCCAGGGACCGGTGATGAGCAAGACCGGCATCCCCTTCATGCTCGTCGGAGGTTGGAACTCGCCGACGCTTCGGGTGCTCGACGAGAGCGGCGGCCTGGTAACCCGTCTCGACTCGCGGCGGGGCCCCGACGACTTCGCCGACACCTCCCGGCAAGCGTTGAGCTTTTGTCCGGGCGGACGTCATCTTGTCCACCGCACCACCCTGGGACTGGTCGTATGGGACCTTCGCACCATGGAGAGGGTCGCCGAGCATGACCTCCCCGAGTACGCCGGACTCGGGGTCTACGCGGTCTCATGTCGTGCAGAAGACGCATCGATCGTGTGGTACGCCCTCGACGGGGTGGGCGGAGCGGCCGTCGTCGAGGTGTTCACCGGGGAGGAGATCCTCACGGTCCCCAACTCGATGCTCTACGTCGGGGGCGACCACGTCATCAGTCAGACGATCGACTACACCGAGGTGGTCCGTCACGATCTGACGACCGGTGAGAGCATCGTCCTCCACACCAAGGGCGCCGAGGAGAACATCGGGGTCTACCCGGCGCCACATCCGAACAACGGTCTGACCGCTCTTGTCGAGACGGTGTACCCGTTAGATGGCTCGGCGAGCACCTCGACACTCACAGTGCTCGACGAGTCGGGGATGGTGGTCGACGAGCACGCCATCCCCATGGAGGGTGGTGTCCCCATCTGGCTCGACGACACCACCATCGCCGTCACCGCCTCCGACTTCACCGGCAACGGGGAGCAGACCTTGTACTTGTTAGACATCGCCGAGGGCACGACCACCACCCTGCCGGGTTGGACCGCATGGGACTACGTGGCGAGCGACGGCGCCGTCTACGGGATCACGGCCGGCACCATCCTCCATGGTGACCCGATGAGCGGTGAGATGGAGCCGGTGGGCACCATCGCCGACGAGTCGGCGGTAGCCCTCCACGTGATCGAGGATGGTGAGGCGATCGAGGTCGACGAGGAGCCCGAAACCCCAATCGGTGTCGTCACCCCACCATTGACCCCCGACAGCGGGATCGCGGTCCTCGAGGGCGGCTCCACCCCGGAGACACAAACACAGTCGTCGAACCTGGCGAGAGTCGTGTTCCTCACGTTGGCCGGCGCCGGGTTGGTTACAGGCCTCGTCGCCTACATGAGGAGGGAGAGACAGGTCAAACCGCCGTCGGCCTTCTGAAACTCCGAGGCGTCGAACCAGTCCACCTCAAACCCGGCCGCTGAGAGCAGACCCATCGTCACCGGGGTGTTGGCGGTGACCACGACGGAGCCATCATGGAGACGAAGTGCGCTCGCCTTACGCTCACCCGGCGGCTTCTCGATCAGCCGGAGACCGACAAACACGTTGGGATCGGTGCAGTCCGAGGCGATGAGCACCGTCTCGTTGTCAAGCCCGAGCACCGCCGACTTGAGATGGAGCAGGTTTGCCACCGGGGCGGCGACGACCCGAAGACCGTCACCCGAGGCGATCTCGGCGAACTGGGCGATCCCGGTGTCATTGGTGCGCCGCGACTTGCCCACGAACACCGTGTTGCCGATCCGGAGCACGTCGCCACCATCGAGTGTCGCCGGATCGGTCAGCTCCACCACCGGCAGCAGATTCGCCAGGAGGTCCTTGACCGGTCCGGTCTCACCACGCCGTTGCGAAGCCCCCGGTCGGGTGACCACCGCCACCCCGTCGAGGACCACCGCGGTGTCCTCGATGAAGGGACAGTCGGGGTAATCCTCGTCGGGATCGACCATCGTCACCTCATAACCCGCCGAGACCAGCATCTGCCGATAGGCGTCATGCTGTGCCCTGGCTCTCTCGACATCGATCAACGGTCTCTCCTCCATGACCAGCGCCGAAGCAAACGAGTCG
Organism: Actinomycetota bacterium; assembly: GCA_022615295.1. Classification (GTDB taxonomy): domain Bacteria; phylum Actinomycetota; class Acidimicrobiia; order Spongiisociales; family ZC4RG35; genus ZC4RG35. The sequence continues at coordinate 5,498 of JAKEHF010000020.1, forward strand.
GGTACACCACGGAGAACGGCTCGAGGCACCCGCCGACTCTATTGGCTCACTCGGCATCTCCCACGCCGCGCAGAGGCGGTGATGGCCGGGTTCGGAGCACATACACTCAGATGTTCGTTCGCTTGACCGAGACGCCATCGGGTGAGCCCACGGATAGTGGGCTCACCCGCCTGTCAAGGTGATGGTCACCGAGCCTGTGGCGTCGTTCAGAGGGTCGATGAACACCTCATAGGTACCGGTCCCCGGCAGCTGAGTCGAAGGCATCGTCTTTGACGAGCCGAAACCACCCGATGACCACAGGAGCTGCCCGGTGGGAGAGTAGAGGTAGGCACGAACGTTTGATGATCCGTATCCGGTTTGGGAAACCGTCATAGAAACTGAGGCACCCGCCACCGCATCAAACGTGACCACAGCATTCTGACCAGGAGTACCAGTCTGAACCGTCACCGGAGTACCAATCGACGTCGACGCCTCCACATCAGCAGGAACCAGCCAGGTAGAGATCGTCGCCGA
>JAKEHF010000143.1 GCA_022615295.1 Actinomycetota bacterium
ATCTCGATGGGCTTTCTCCCCCGCATCTTCGAGAAGTTCGAGAAGTCGAGCTTCAGTCCGGGAACCGGCCTCGGCCTCTACATGGCCCGGATGATCGTCGAGGCCTTGGATGGGTCGATAGCGGTCGAGACCTCACAGTCTGGGACCACCTTCCAGATCTCGTTGCCGATGCTCAGGGCGCGCCAGCGGGTAGAGGCGACGGCATGAGACGTCTCGCCCTCCTGGCTGTGCTCACGGTGCTCACCGGCTGCATCTCGGCCACCGAGAGCGGCCAGGCGGTCTACCACCTCAGCGAGGGAGTGGTCGACGGGCCGGGACGTCTCGCCGAGGGGGGCACGACCGTGGTGAAGGCGAGCAACATCGGTGAGTTCGCCCACACGCTTGTCGTCACGGACGAGGAGGGTGCGGTGCTTGGCGCCACCGGGGTCATCCCCCCCGGCGAGGAAGCGAGTCTGACCGTCGAACTGGGTCAGGGCACATACGTCTTCAGCTGCCGGATCGTCACCCAGGACAGCGAGGGAAACCTGCTCGATCACTATGAGCTGGGGATGCATCGCACGGTCATAGTCGACGCCTGAGCCATGACCACCATCCGGCAGGATGCCGGATAATCGCCTGACGCCGGCGACGCCCTTCGTTATGTTGGCCAGTGAGTTGAGATTCACCATCCATCCCGAGTTGGCGGCCTCCGACATCAACCGGGCCAGGACCTGGTATTCGGAGAAGTTGGGTTTGGAGCCGGTGTCACACGGTGGCGAGCCGATTCTGGAGGGCACCATCCTCGCCGAGGCAGACTCGGAGCTCTACTACGACACGGGCACCGCCAGGTTCGGCGTGTATCCCTCCCCCAACGCGGGAACGAACAAGGCGACGGCGGCCCGCCTAGTCGTCGATGACTTCGAGGCCGCCTTCGCCGAGCTCAAAGCCAGAGGGGTGGTGTTTGAGGATTACGACTTCGGGGACGATTTCAGAACCATGGACGGTGTCCTCGTCTCCCCAGACGGGGAGAAGACGGCGTGGTTCAAGGATTCCGAAGGCAACATCCTCGCCATCGGCTCATCCATCTGATTCCAGTTAGACCTAGCTGACGACGAGCGCCAGCTGACGCCCCTCCTCCAAGGACAGACCACGCCCACCATCGATGAGTGACCGGGCCCGCTCCTCACCGACCAGCCGGCTCAGCACGACCTGACCCTCCTCGAGACCGGCGGCAGCCGGACCCCACCCGCCCCCGATCTTCTTTCTGGCCTCGTCGGCGGCACCAAGGAGAGTCCCTCCCCGCTCCAGATCCCCCGCCTCGATCTCGATGAGGGCCATGTACTCGACACCCCAGACGATGAGGAACATGTCGCCCAACTCGTGACCATTGGCAAGAGCCGTCCGGCAGTGGAATCTCGCGTCCTCCAGACGGTCCTCGGCTATGGCCACCGCAGTCCGGGCATAGAGGGTCTGGATCGTGTTGATCGACCGACCGGCGGCCTCGTAAAGGCGCTCCGATTCGGCAAACACCTCATCGAGACCGACAAGACCGTCTGTCATCAGGGTGGCGAATGCCTCCGCTGCGACCACATCGGCTTGACCCCCCGGGTCGTTCAGGTCGACATAGAGACCCATCGCCTCCGCCAGCCACTCGCGGCCCATTTCGGCATCGTCGTTCAAGATCAGAGACGTGGCAAGACCGAACAGTGCGTCGGCCAATAGCGACGGTTCTGCCAGCTCCCGCGCCATGTTCACTGCCTTCTCGTAATCGGCCAGGGCGTCCTGAAAGGCCCGCTGCCAGTAACGCAGGGCCCCACGGGCCATCAGCCCCTTGACCACACCTACGGCAGACCCGTCGCCGCTCTCCAAGCCGAAGAAACGTCCCAGCCATAGATCGAGCTCGGTGAGATGGCCCCGGCTATGGAAGTAGCGCCATGTGCTGCCGAGAAGGTTCAGACCCCGATCCCTCTCCCCACGACCATGGAGCCTCGTCAGGACATCCCTCACGTTGTCGAGCTCGTCGTCGAGACGGGCACGCCACCACTCCCCACGATCGCTCTGAAGACCGGGATAGGCCTCGTCGGCCATCGCGCAGAACAGCTCGAGGTAACGATCGACGACGGCCTCGTGCTCGGCCGAGGCCGCCAGCCTGGCCACCGCAAACCTCCTTATCGAATCGAGCATCCGGAGACGGCCCGACGAGCCCAGGTCGCGGGTGAGCAGGCTCCGATCGATCTCGGAGATCGAGGCCAAGGGGTCATTGGTCGACCCGGCCAGCAGTTTCTCGGCGCCGCCGAGGCTGATACCGCCGGCGAACACACCGAGATGCCTCAACGTCATCTGGTCGACCGGATCGAGGAGGTGATAGCTCCACGAGATGGCGTTCTCCAGGGACTGGTGCCTGCCCTCTCCCCTCCCGGTGAGCCCCGCACTCTCGATACGGTCCAGCATCTCGGCCGGTGTGAGGAAGTTGGATCTCGCCGCAGCGAGCTCGATGGCCAGCGGCAAACCGTCGAGTCGCGCCACCAGGGCGCGCACGTCTTCAGGATTCGCCACGTAACCGGGTGTCGTCGCCTGGGCGCGCTGGAAGAACAACTCCACACCGGGCGACTCTGAATCGCCATTCACCTCGAGCGGGGCGAGCAGATAACGCTGCTCACCGGAGATGCGCAAGGGCACCTGGCTGGTAGCCAGCACTCGGGTCGTGCTCGTACCATTGAGGATCGCCTCGATGTCGTCACCACCGGTGACGAGCTGCTCCAGGTTGTCGATCACCAGCAGGGCATTCGCGCTCTTGAGCCTTTCGACTAGGGCCTCCGTGGTGGTCGGCTGGACGCCGACGCTCTTGGCGATGGTCGTCGTCATCAGTGCCGGATCGGTCACGGCCGAAAGATCGACGAACACAACTCCGTCGGTGAACCGATCGACCATGCGCGAGGCCGCCGCCAACGCCAGGCTCGTCTTGCCGACACCGGCCGGGCCGAGCACCGTGACCAGCCGATGGCTGGAGACCAGATGCTCCAGGGACCTGAGATCCTCGTCACGACCGATGATCGCGGCGGCTCGGGCGGGCAGATTGTTCGTGGCGGAGGCCGCGGTACGCAATGGGGGGAACTCGACGGGCAGACCCGAGATGACCAGCTGATGAAGGGGCTCGGCCGTCTCCAGACCACGCAATAGATGGCTTCCCAGGTCTTTCGTCTCCACCGCGCTGCTGAGGATCGCCCTGGTGGCCGAGCTGAGAACGACCTGCCCGCCATGACCGGAGGCAGCGATCCGGGAGGCTCGATTCACCTCGAGACCGAGGTAGTCGCCCCCCTTCTCCTCCGCCTCACCGGTATGGATCCCGATCCTCACCCTGATCTCGCCACCTTCGGGCCAGGTGGCGGCGCTGATGGCGCGTTGGATCTCACCGGCGGCGTCCACGGCCCGCCTTGCGTCCACGAACACGGCGAAGAAGCCGTCGCCGGTGGTCTTCACCTCGACACCCCCGCCGTCGACGACGACGTCCCGGACCAACGTGTTGTGTCGTTCGAGCTGTGCTGAATAGTCGACACCAAGTCTTTGGGCGAGGCCGGTGGATCCCTCGATGTCGGTGAACAGGAAGGTGAGGACCGGCACGCCCCTCTTATGCCCCCGGTCTGAGGACCACGGCGACCACGGTCCGCGCGCTGTCGATGATGGTCCTGCTCATCGCCTGGAACCTATACCGGGTGAGGGTCTCCCCGCCACAACAGCGAGACCTCGGTCCGGGCCGACATGGAGTGGCTCGGTTTGATAGGTTTCCTGGTGTTCTGAGCGCGCGTGAAAGGGGTCTCATGAAGGTATCCATGACCGTCAACGGACGGGAGGTGACAGGCACTGTCGAGCCCCGAACCCTCCTCGTCGATTTCGTGAGGAACAACCTCGGTCTCACCGGGACCAACGTCGGGTGTGATACGAGCCAATGTGGCGCGTGCACCGTCCACATGGATGGCATGGCCGTGAAGTCATGCACCGTTCTCGCGGTCCAGGCGGATGGCTCGACAGTCACCACGATCGAGGGGCTGGCGAGTGATGGACAGCTTCACCCCATGCAACAGGCATTCTGGGACGCCCATGGCCTGCAGTGCGGTTTCTGCACACCCGGGATGGTGATGGCGTCGGTGAAGCTCGCCGACGGCAACCCGGCGATCACCGACGCCGAGGTACGGCATGGCCTGGAGGGGAACTTCTGCCGGTGCACCGGATACGGGAACATCGTCGAGGCCGTCAAGCAGGGGGCGGCGGCGATGGTTGGAGGTGAGTCATGACCAGATACCTGGGAACGTCGGTGAAGAGGGTCGAAGACCCACGCTTTCTCCGGGGTCTGGGCAAGTACGTCGCCAACCTGACTCTGCCCAACATGGCCTATGCGGCGGTGAAGCGGAGCCCGCTGGCTCACGCCAAGATCAGGGGCATCGACACGACCCGAGCCAAGGCACTCGATGGTGTGATCGCCGTCTTCACCGGGGAAGACCTCCTCGAGGGCACCGGTGGGTTCAAGTGCGGCTCGCTCCCCTGTGGGTTTCAGGTTCCCAACCTGAACATGCCACCCCACAATCCACTCGCCGTCGACAAGGTACGTCACGTCGGCGACGGGATCGCGGTGGTCGTCGCCGAGTCCCCGTACATCGCCGAGGACGCCCTCGACCTCATAGAGGTCGATCTCGACCCGCTTCCCGCGGTTGTCGACGCCCGGGGAGCGATGGCCGATGGGGCTCCACTGGTCCATGACAGCGCCGAGCAGAACCTCGCCTTCCATTGGCCCCTCGGAGACGAGGAAGCAGTCAACGAGGCATTGTCGAAGTCCGACCACGTGGTGGAGTTGGAGTTCATCAACCAGCGTCTAATCGCCAATGCGATGGAACCGAGGGCCGCCGCGGCGGAGTGGGACCCGGCAACGGAGTCCTTGACGGTGTGGACCACCAGTCAGAACCCACACACGATCAGGCTGCTGCTCGGGGCCTTCACGTTGGGGATCCCGGAGCACAAGATCCGTGTGATCTCGCCGGACGTGGGTGGAGGGTTCGGGAGCAAGATCTTCCACTATCCCGAGGAGGTCATCGTCCCCTTCGCCGCCCGCGCCGTGGGCCGACCGGTGAAGTGGGTGGCAACCCGTTCGGAGTCCTATGTGACCGATGCCCAGGGGCGCGACCACGTCACCAAGGCGAAGCTCGGTGTCAACAACGACGGCACGATGACGGCGCTTCACGTCACCACCTGGGCGAACATGGGCGCCTACCTGTCCACATTCGGACCACTGATCCCGACCGCCTTGTACATCACGCTCTTTTCAGGGGTGTACAAGACCCCGGTCATCTTCGGTGAGGCCTACGGCACCTTCACCCACACCGTCCCGGTCGACGCCTACCGTGGCGCCGGCCGACCCGAGGCGAGCTATCTCGTCGAGACGATGGTCGACCTGGCGGCACGCAAGCTGGGAATGGACCCAGTCGAGCTCCGGCGCAAGAACCTCATCCCCACGGACGCCTTCCCATACCAGACCCCTGTTGCACTCATGTACGACAGCGGCAACTACCAGGCGCTGTTCGAGAAGATCGAGGAGTTGTCCGGCTACGAATCGCTGCGGAAGGAACAGGAGGCGGCACGGGCCGAGGGCCGTCTGGTCGGGGTTGGCTTCGCCAGCTGCATCGAGGCCAGTGGCCCCGCCCCATCCGCGGTTGCTGTCGGCCTTGGTGCCGCCATCGGGCTGTTCGAGAGTGGTGCCATCAGGGTCCATCCCACGGGCAAGGTCACAGTGCTGACGGGATCCCACTCCCATGGTCAGGGTCACGAGACGACCTTTGCGCAGATCGTGGCCGACCAGTTCGGGATCGACATCGCCGACGTCGACATCGTCCACGGTGACACCGGCCGGGTGCAATACGGCATCGGTACCTACGGGAGCCGGAGCGCGGCGATTGGCGGAAGTGCCCTCGTGAAGAGCGCGGAGAAGATCCGGGAGAAGCTCAAGCAGATCGCCGCCCATCAGTTGGAGGCGTCGGTCGAGGACATGGTTTACGACCAGGACGAGGGAACGATCTCGGTGGCCGGGTCACCGGACATGGTCAAGACCTTCGCCGAGCTGGCGTTTGCCAGCGTCTTGGCCAACAACCTTCCGGAGGGCATGGAGCCGGGTCTCGAGGAGTCGAGCTTCTATGACCCTGCCAACTTCACCTTCCCGGCCAGCGCCCATGTGGCCAAGGTCGAGATCGACCCCAAGACGGGAGAAGTTGACCTCCAGAGCTATGCGGCCGTCGACGACGTCGGCAACGTCATCAACCCGATGATCGTCGAGGGACAGATCCTCGGAGGGATAGTCCAAGGTGTCGGTCAGGCCCTGTGGGAGAACGGGATCTACGACGAGGACGGACAGCTCCTTTCGGGCTCGATGCTCTCGTACGCGATGCCCCGCGCGGACGGCTTCCCGTCGATCGCGCTCGATCGCATCGAGACCCCATCCCCACACAACCCCCTGGGTGTGAAGGGGGCCGGTGAGATGGGGACCATCGCAGCCACGGCAGCGGTCTCGAGTGCAGTCCTGGACGCCCTGGCCCCACTCGGTGTCAGACATCTGAACATGCCCCTGACCGCTGAGAAGATCCACCAGGCGATAGCGGCGGCCGGCAACGGCGGAGGTGAATGATGTATCCACGACCGTTCGAGTATGTGCGAGCGGGGTCGGTAGAGGAGGCACTAGACCTCAAGTCAAAGACCGGGGGACGGTTCATCGCCGGCGGGCACAGCCTGCTACCGATGATGAAGATCCGTGTGACTTCGCCCGAGACCCTGGTCGACATCGGCCGGCTCGACGATCTTCGGGGAATCAGCGCCAACGGCGGGTTCACCATCGGTGCCTTGACGACTCATTCGATGGTCGCCTCGGAAGGAGGCAACGGCTTCCCGGCGGCGCTCAAGGAGGCGGCCGGCATGATCGGTGACCCCCAGGTGCGCAACCGAGGCACCGTGGGTGGCAACGTAGCTCACGCAGACCCGGCATCAGACCTCCCCACCGTCTTCGCCGCCCTCGGCGCCACCATGACGGCCACGTCGAAAGGCGGCACCCGTGACATCGGAGCAGCCGACTTCTTCACCGGTTTGTTCGAGTCGGCGTTGAACGACGACGAGTTGCTGACCGCGATCGAGGTCGGGAGCGAGGGTGGGGGCCGCGGCTCTGCCTATGCCAAGCTCTTCAACCCGGCGTCGCGCTATGCCGTGGCTGGCGCATGCGCAGTGGTGGATCTCGATGGTGACGGAACCTGCACGTCCTGCACCGTGGCCGTTGGTGGCCTCACCCCCAAGGCGACCGTCTTGGGATCTTTGGCGAGCGCAGTCGTGGGCAGTCGGATCACGGAAGCAACTGCAGAGGCTGCCGGCCAGGCCGCCAGGGCTGAAGTCGGGGACGATGTCATGGGAGACGTCTATGCCGGGGTCGAGTACCGACGTGACATGCTGGGGGTGTTCGTCGCACGCGCCCTGACGGCAGCGGCATCCCGGGCGGTCTGAATCGAGAACTCGCGGAGCGAGGCCCTCAACCAGGAGCCTCGCTCCACGGCCTCATGACGAGATCGTGTTATCACTCCCGACGGCTCGAAGTGGAGGCCGCTCCGCAGGCTGAGGTGTGCGAGCAGTGCGTCGCCACGGGTGACAGGTGGGTCCACCTCAGGGCATGTCTGGTGTGCGGCGTGGTCGGCTGCTGTGACAACTCGAAGAACCGCCACGCCCGCAAGCACTGGGAGCTCGTCGGGCATCCACTCGTCCAGTCCATCGAGCCCGGGGAGTCGTGGAGATACTGCTTCCCCGACCGTCAGATGATCGGCTGACCTGACCGCCCCCGGAGGTTGCCAGGGGACCCGCTCGGTTAGCGTGTTGGCCCGCATGGAGGTGTCACTGACCGTCAATGGGAGAGCGGTGACATCCGATGTCGAGCCACGCACCCTCCTCGTGCATTTCATCCGGGAGCACCTGAGGTTGACCGGGACCCATGTCGGTTGCGAAACCGGCTACTGCGGCGCCTGCACGGTCCACGTTGACGGAAAGGCGGTGAAGTCTTGCACCATGTTCGCCGTCCAGGCCGACGGCGCCGACATCCTGACCATCGAAGGCGTGGCCAACGACGACGTGCTCCACCCGGTGCAGGAAGGCTTCTGGGAGAGGCATGGCCTTCAATGTGGCTTCTGCACACCCGGGATGATCATGTCCTCGATCGCACTACTCGAGGCGAACCGGACCCCCACGGAGACCGAGATCCGACATGGCATCGAGGGCAACCTGTGCCGTTGCACCGGTTATCACAACATCGTTCGCTCGGTCCAGTACGCCGCAGCCGTGATGCGGGGAGAAGAGCCACCACCTCCCGATTGGGAGACCTGATGTACCCGCGGGAGTTCGACTACGTGGCGCCGGCTTCACTCGAAGAGGCGTTTGTCGCCCTCGGTGACGACGCCAAGGTGCTGGCCGGTGGGATGAGTCTCATACCACTCATGAAGCTGAGACTGCTGTCCCCTGGGCTGATCGTCGACATCGGGAGGATCCCTGGTCTCGACTCGATCGAGGAAGCGGACGGCCACATCACGATCGGTGCCCTGGTGCGTCATGCCGACACGGCCTCCAACCCTCTGGTGACGGCCAACGCCGCGGCGCTGGCGGTCGCGGCGTCGATGACCGGTGACGTCCAGGTGCGCAATCGAGGCACCACCTGCGGGTCGGCCGCCCACGCCGACATCGCCGCCGACCAGCCGGCGGCCCTGATCGCATGTGGGGCGACCATGGTGGCCCGGTCGGCCTCGGGGAGCCGGGAGATCGCCGCCGCCGGCTTCTTCGTCGACACCCTCACTTCGGCGTTGACCCCCGCAGAGGTCCTCACCGCCATCAAGCTGCCCAAGGCCGGGCCCGGGGAGGCCTCGGCCTACGACAAGCTGGGGCGACGGGGAGGGCACTCCGACTATGCGGTGGCCGGGGCCGCCGCCTGGGTGAAGAAGTCGAACGGGATGGTCGAGGCGGCCCGGGTGGCCCTCACCGGGGTCGGCACCAAGCCGATGCTCCTGGAAGGAGTGGGCTCGGCACTGGTCGGCGCCGATGGCTCAGATGCGGCGGTCGCCGCCGCATCGGCCCATGCCCTGGATGCAGTGACCGTCCTCGAGGACCTCTATGGGTCCGAGGAGTACAAGGGCCATCTCGCCAAGGTCTTCGTGGCACGTGCCATGAAGAAGGCCCTCGCAGCCGTCTAGTACCGTGCTGTGAAGATCTGCGCGGACCCCCGCGTCAGGGATCTTCACAGAACGACGGGGCGGCCTGGTGCCAGAGCAGAAACCATCGATACTCGCCATCGACGATGAGCCGGAGGTGCTCAACGCAGTCGTCCGTGATCTGCGCACCCGTTATGGCAAGGAATACAGGCTGCTCCCGGCCGGGTCGGGTGAGGAGGGGATCGAGATCCTCAAGGACCTGCAACGTCGCGGGGAGCCTCTGGCCCTGATCCTCACCGACCAGCGCATGCCCCTCGTCACCGGTCTCGACGTGCTCCGCGAGTCGGTGGACATGTTCCCCTCGACGCGACGGGCGCTGCTCACCGCCTATGCCGACACCGACGTGGCCATCAACGCCATCAACGAGATCGGTCTCGACCAATACATCATGAAGCCCTGGGACCCCCCCGCCGAGCGTCTCTACCCCGTGGTCGACGATCTCCTCGACGACTGGCTCGCCGGTTACCGGCCCACCTACTCGGGGGTCAGGGTGATCAGCCAGCCCTGGTCTCGCGCCGCCCACGAGCTGAAGGCCTTCCTCGCCATGAACCGGGTCCCCTATCGGTCGGTGGTGATCGGTCTCGACGACGACGCGGAGACCTTGCTCGCCTCGGCCGGAGCCGAGATCGGCGACCTGCCGGTCGTCGTGCTCGAGGACGGCCAAACCCTGATCAAGCCGGATGCGCCGACGCTCGCCGAGCGGATCGGTCTCAAGACACATGCCAGCAGCCCGGCCTATGACGTCGCCATCATCGGTGGCGGACCGGCCGGTTTGGCGGCGGCCGTCTACGGAGCATCCGAGGGTCTGAAGACGGTGCTCATCGAGTCGTCTGCTCCCGGCGGACAGGCCGGCCAGTCCTCGCTCATCGAGAACTATCTCGGGTTCCCCAAAGGGATCAGTGGGGGTGATCTGGCCCGACGCGCATTCACCCAGGCCTCGAGGTTCGGTGCGGAGATCCTGGTGCCCGCCACAGTCTCCAGCGTGGAACGTGACGACCCCTATCGGATAGTCCATCTCGCCGACGGCTCACAGATCACCACCAAAGCCCTCGTGATCAGTACCGGCGTGTCCTACGGCAAGCTCGCTGCCGAGGGCATCGACGACCTCATCGGCGCCGGGGTCTACTACGGGACCTCGCGCATCGAGGCGGAGAACCACCGAGGTCAGCCGATGTACGTTGTGGGCGGGGGCAACTCGGCCGGACAGGCGGCGATGTTCCTCACCCGATTCACCGACTCGGTGACCATCGCCATCCGCTCGGCCGATCTCGGCGCCACGATGTCCCAGTACCTGATCGACAACATCGAGGCCGCCCCCGAGGTGAGTGTCCTCCCCTACGCCAAGGTGGTGGCTGCCCACGGTGACGACCACCTCGAATCCCTGGTGATGGCCAACGTTGACACCGAAGAGGAGACAACGGTGCCCGCGGGAGCCCTCTTCATCTTCATCGGGCAGATGGCACACACCGACTGGCTGGGCAATTTGGTCCAGAAAGATGCCCAGGGGTTCGTGCTCACCGGGAACGATCTTGCGGATCCACTCAAGGGTTGGAATGTGGATCGTGACCCGCTCCCTTTGGAGAGCTCGGTGCCCGGGATATTCGTCGCCGGCGACGTCCGCCATGGCTCGATCCGGAGGGTCGCAGGTGCCACCGGGGAGGGCTCGACGGCCATCAGGTTCGTCCACCAGCATCTGGCGTCCCTATGAACACGCATGACATCCTGCGGGGCATCACCTACTTCTCGGACCTCCCCGAGAAGCTGCTCCTCGAGGTGTGCAACTCTTCGGAGCAAGTGGAGCTGGAGCCGGGAACGGTCATCATCGAGGAAGGTGCCAGCTCCGAGGAGATGTACGTCCTAGTCGAGGGCGAGCTCGTGGTCACCACCTCCCAGCAGGGGCGGGAGGTCGAGTTGGCCCGGATCAATCCCGGCGAGGTGGTGGGAGAGCTGGCGCTCCTCGACAAGGCGCCTCGTATCGCCAGCGTCGCCGCGGCCAAGCCCTCCCTGGTGATCAAGGTGCCGGCAACCACCTTCGACCGTCTCCTCGACGACCCCCGAGTGGCAAGACGGATGTTCCGCACCATCACCGCCCGCCTCCGCAGCACCGAGGAGACCCTGCGACATGGTGAGCGGATGGCCGCCCTGGGCCGGATGGCCGCCCAGCTCATGCACGAGCTGAACAACCCGGCAGCGGCGATCGGCAGGAGCAGCCAGGCACTCGCCGAGGTGCAGCGTGACCTGACCGAGGTCGCCCAGGAGCTGTACATGTCATTGGGCGAGGGGGTGGTCACACCCGATCCCGTGGCACCACCGACCTCTGCGTTCGACCGGGCCCGGGCCGAGGAGGAGATGGCGGAATGGATGACAGAGCGCGACGTCCCCGACGCCTACGACCTTGCCGCCGCCCTGGTCGCCGGGGGATGGACCACTGAGGGCCTGGCCGGGATGATGGAGAACGTCGACGAGCGTTGGGCCTCCCTGCTCATCCGAGCCATCGGTCTGCGGACAGCCGCCGGACAGCTTTCCTCCGAGATCGAGATCGCCGCCCGCCGCATCTCCGAGCTGGTCCGAATCGTCAAGGAGTACAGCTTCCTCGATCAGGCTCCGGTTCAGGACGTAGACGTCGTCAAGGGCATCGCCGACACCCTGATCCTGCTCAAGCACAAGGTGCGCAACATCGAGGTCGTCACCGAATTCGACCCCGATCTCGCCCAGGTGCCCGCCTCCGGTCGCGATCTCAACCAGGTGTGGACCAATCTCATCGACAACGCATCGGACGTCATGCGCGACGGCGGCACTCTTCGGATCACCGCCAAGAACAAGGGAGACGACGTGGTGGTCACCGTGTCGGACACAGGTGGCGGC
>JAKEHF010000144.1 GCA_022615295.1 Actinomycetota bacterium
AGACAGCTCCACGCGGTCATCGATGCCATCCAACAGGAGATCGTGGCTCGATACCGCAGCCAACAGGGCGAAGCAGCCGCATCGGGCTGAAAATGCTCGCGGCGAGCGTGCGGTCGGGTCTCGTCGAGACCGTGCACGAGGGCTCCGTGGCCGTATCGGACGCCGAGGGGAACCTCATCGCCTGGTCGGGGGATATCGACCGACCTTTCTATCTCCGGTCCGCCGCCAAGCCCTTCCAGGCGATGGTCTCCCAGGAGAACGGCGCCGGGTTGGCTCTCATCGAGCTGGCGTTGGCCTCCGCCTCCCATCGGGGACAGCCGGTCCATGTCTCTCTCACGGAGTCGATCCTCGCCGGCGCCGGGCTCGACGAGGAGAATCTGCGATGTCCACCTTCGTGGCCACTGGCCACGATGGCCGCGCAACGTCTCCTCCTCTCGGGCGAGCAGCGGCCGAGACGGATCTGGAACAACTGCTCCGGGAAGCACTCCGCCTTCCTCCGCGCCTGCATCGCCAGAGGCTGGCCCACCGAGAGCTATCTGGACCCGGGCCACCCCCTTCAGGTGGAGGTGGTGGAGAAGGTGTCCGAGCTCGGCGCTCACCCGGTGACCCCCGTCGGGGTGGATGGGTGCGGAGCCCCGGTGCTGAGGACCACGACACGGGCGATGGCCCGCTTGTTCGCCTCACTGGGCTCGCGTCCGGAGCTGGGCGCCGTCTTTACTGCGATGCACCGCTATCCGGCGCTCGTATCCGATGAGGGTGAGGGTGATGCCCTGCTCGCCACCAACCTCCATGCGGTGGCCAAGGGTGGCGCCCAGGGCTGTCTCGGCGTCGGCATGGCGTCGGGGGTAGGGGTCGCGGTCAAGGCCTGGGACGGCAGTCACGACGCAGCCGTCGTGGCCGCGGTGGCGGTCCTCGATGGGCTCGGCGCCCTCGGCGACACCGCGTTTCGGCGGCTGACCCGTGTCGGTCGCCCCCCGATCCACGGGGGTGGGTCGCCGGTGGGAGTGCTCGAGCCCCGTGTCGAGCTCGTCTTCGCATGAGGGACGTCCTTGAGCGGACGATCCGGGTCTGGCTCGAGGACCCCGAGTCGAGTGTGGTGTACGCCGAGGAGGTTGACGGGCGCTGGGCGGTGCGGATGGCTCAGCAGGCGCGGGACTTCACCACGGTTTGGTTCGACGTCGGTGAGCGCAGTCTCCGATACGAGGCATATGTCATCCCCGATGTGGGGCCGGCTGCCCATCATCTCGTCCTGCTTCGCAACATGAGGTCGTGGAGGGTGTTCTTCGCCATCGACCACGAGGACTCGATCTTGCTCCGGGGTCGCCTCCCCGCGGATCGGGTGACCCATGGCGAGCTCGATCTGGTCCTCGGTGAGATCTACGACACGGTGGAGACCACCTTCCCTCTCTTGGTCGAGATCGCGAAAAGTGGCGTTAGAAAGTTGTGAACAAAGCACTGTGGACAAAACCTGTGGATAACCCCGTTTCCTGTTGGTAACCGTACTCCGGAGTGTCAAGTCGCCCCGAACGGTGATAGTTTAGGATGTCGGAGATGACACGACGTCCATCACATGGTAATTGAACCCGTCACCGGGTCGTCGTAGATTCGCCCACGCAAACGCCCCAGAGGCTGTCTGGAGAAGCGTCCGTTCGGGGAAGTGCGGAGGAGGCTCCAGGGGTCACTGGGGCGTTCGTGTGTCAGGAGCGACACATCCACCACCAACTGGTGACCGTGGGACAGGACTGCCCGGGTGTGACCGGTTTGTCCGGTCCCACGATCAGTGTGGTGGTGGTGGTTGGGGGAAGAGTGGTGGTCGTGGTGGGTGCCGTCGTAGTGGGGGCGGCCGACGTTGTCGTCTTGGCCTCGGTCGTGGTCGGAGTGGACCCACCACCGCCACCTTTTGCCATGAAGACGACCGTGACGAAGATCCGGTCTTCGACATGTACCGTCCCGATGCCCACGTAGTTGTAGGTGGGATCGAGGATGTTGGCCCGATGGCCCGGTGAGTTCATGAATGCCTGGTGGATCCCGGAGACAGTGCCCCCGACACCGACGTTCTCACCGACCTTCGACCATCCGGTGCCGGCGGCCGCGATGAGCTGGTCGCCGCTCGAGTGACAGATGCTCTTACCGTCGGGACAGCCCCCGTCGGCCATGAACTGGCTGTGGGTCCGCGCCCAGCTACGGAGATTGGAGTCGACGGTGAGCGGGGCCAGACCCTGGGCGGCCCGCTCGGCGTTGTGGAGGGCAAGGAACTCGGACTCGCTCGACGGGTCGGCTGATGCGCTGGTGCCCAGGCCGGCAAAGGCCACGACCGCGACCAGGACAACCGATAGCCATCGCCTTCTCCCCAACATGGGATGAAGATCGGCACGGAGGGCCCATCTCTTGAGCCACCGCGCTGGGCCTCCCGGCTACGGGCTCAAACGCCGAACATCACCTCGCGGAGATTGAGCATCTGCAGCTGGTAGCTGTCGATGTCGAGACGCATCGACCCGAGACGCAGGCCGGTCATCCCCTCGCCGACATTGGTCATAACCCGCAGTGTGTCGTCCTCGAAGCTGAGCACACCCAGCCCGAGACAACTCCCACCGCCACTCTGCACGCCCACCAGCACACCGTCGAGACGGGTGAGCTGGAGGCCCACGGGCAGGGTCGGAGCGAAGACCGTCGGTCTCACCTTCCACCTGTCCAACGGGTGACGCAAGGCTCGGGCGAAACCCTCGGCCCGCTTTCGGGCGCGAGCGTCGGGGGACATCGGCAGAATCGCCGGGTCCGTCGGGGCGGTGATCACCTCGACACCGAGGAACCTGCGCAGCATCCCCACCACCGGCTCCATCTCCTCACCACGTTGCAGGGCGATGATCCGCTCCGGACGGCACAGCTCCGTCTTGTGGTACTTCAGGGTCTCGCCGGCCACCCCCGAGGCGACGGCGGTGGTGTCGATGATCACGACGTCACCCATCTCCCGGGCCTTCTGCGCCATCACCGAGGTGGCGATCACCTGTTGCAGGACGAGACGGGAGGGGAGGATGGTGCCGACGAAATGAAGATCGTCGGCCTCGTCGAGCCGGTCGAGATCGGAGGGGGTGCGGAAAACCTTCAGCGAGACACAGGCGGGTGGCCCCACCGTGGAGTTGCCGACGTCGGCGTCGACCAGGACCGGTCTCTTCCCGGAGGCCAGGGCGAGACGCACCGCCTCGAGAGCGACGGTGGTCTTGCCTGTGTCGAGACCACCGATGAGCATCGAGACGGGTGTCCCGGCGACGATGCGAGCGATCGTCTCGGTGCTCGGCTCGGCCATCGAGTGAATATAGGAGCGGTGCGGTCGGTGGGCCGGAGACGGTTAAGTTCACAGGCGTGACACTGCCGGTGAGCTTCCTCTCCGACTTCGGCCACGACGACGAGTTCGTCGGGGTGGTCCACGGCGTCCTCGCCAAACTGGCCCCCGGGTCGAGGGTCATCGACATCGGCCACGGTTTCCCACCGGGCAACGTCCGGGCTTCGGCCCTGGCCCTGGTGAGAGCAATCCAATACCTGCCGGAGGGCGTCTGTCTGGCGGTGGTCGATCCCGGGGTTGGCTCGGCTCGGAAGGCCCTGGCGCTGCGCTCCGACTGGGGGTTCTTCGTCGGGCCCGACAACGGTCTGCTCTCCCCGGCGGCGGCGCTGACCGGCGGCGCCCATGAGATCGTCTCCATCGAGAATCCGGAGGCGATGATCCCCTCTCCTGGCGACACGTTTCAGGGGCGTGACGTGTTCGCCCCCGCCGCTGCCTTGCTCGCTTCCGGTGAGGCGACCCTCGACGATCTCGGTCCTCGTCTCGACGGTGACGAGGTGGTGCCGCT
>JAKEHF010000145.1 GCA_022615295.1 Actinomycetota bacterium
GGATGTGGCCGCCAACGTCGGATACGGTCTCGGACGGGGCTCCGGGCGCCAGGAGGGGGTGGAGGAGGCGCTCGGACTGGTCGGTCTCACCGGTCTCGAGCGACGCTACCCCAACGAGCTGTCCGGCGGTCAGCAGCAGCGGGTGGCGCTGGCCCGGGCCATGGCCCCGGGACCCGACGTGATCGTTCTCGACGAGCCATTCTCCAACCTGGACGACACTTTGCGGGTGCGGGTGAGGGGCGAGGTGCTGGGGATCATCCGTGAGTCACAGATGACGGCACTCTTCATCACCCACGACCAGGAGGAGGCGCTCTCGATCTCGGACCTGGTGGCGGTGATGAACCGGGGAAGGATCGTCCAGATGGCCACGCCCGAGGATCTCTACTGGCGCCCGGTCGACGCCTGGGTCGGCTCCTTTGTCGGGGATGCCAACTTCATCGCGGGCAGGGCCGCAGGGGGCAGGGTGGTCACGTCTCTCGGCGGCTTCCCCGCCACCGGTGCAGGGGAGATGGTGGTGATGGTGCGACCGGAGACGGTCCACCTCGACCCTCACCCGGCAGGTGACGCCGTGGTGAGCGGACGTCAGTTCTTCGGTCACGACCAACTGGTGACGGTGACCCTGGCCGACGGGACGACACTCCGCTCCCGACTCGGTCCCGAGGTGACCCTGCGACCCGGCGACCGGGTGCGGGTGATCGTCGACAAGGTCACCGTCTTCCCCGTCTAGGGATCCCGAGACCCGAAGGCCGTTCTGTGAAGATCTTCGCGGACCCCCGCGTCAAAAATCTTCACAGAATGGTCTTACGCCCACCGGGCTACCCTCCCGACCCATGACGTCGACCTACTCCGTCCGCTATCGCGAGTACGCCGAAGCCATCTGGGAAATCGAAGAGGAGGGGATCCCGGTCATCCAGGCGAGGATCGCAGACTGGTTGGGAGTGAGCCCACCAAGTGTCTCGGAGATGGTGCGTCGCATGGCGGACGAGGGTCTCGTCGAGATCCAAGACCGCATCCGTCTCACCGAGCAGGGTCGTCATCTCGCTGCGGTCATCGTGCGCCGGCATCGTCTCGCCGAGCGGTTTCTCGCCGACGTGCTCAAGCTGGGTTGGGACAAGGTCCATGCCGAGGCGGAGGTCTGGGAGACGACCATCTCCGACCAGGTCGAGGCGGCGATGTGGGCCGTGCTCGAGGACCCTAAGACCTGTCCCCACGGCAACCCCATTCCCGGGGCGGGTTACAAGCCGCCGGCGATGAAACCGCTCAGTGCGATGGAGGTGGGGGAGAGACTCCGGCTGGAGAGGATCTCGGAGGAGCTGGAGCTGGACGCCGAGATGATGAGGTATCTGGACGAGGCCGATCTTCGCCCCAATGCCCGAGTGGAGCTGACCCAACGCGATCCCCATGGGGCATTGACCGTGAGGGTCAACGGCGACCCGGTCGGGGTAGGCCCCTTCGCGGCCGACCGGATCTTCGTGGCTTCGAGCTGACCTCTCTACCCGGGACCGTCTCAGCCGCCGATGTACGACATGACGTGCTTGATGCGCGTGTAGTCCTCGAGGGCGTATATCGACAGGTCCTTGCCATACCCCGACATCTTGAACCCGCCGTGCGGCATCTCAGCCACGAGGGGGATGTGGGTGTTGATCCAGACGCATCCGTAGTCGAGGGCTTTGGCCATCCGCATCGCCCGTCCATGGTCCTTGGTCCACACACTGGAGGCCAATCCGTACTGCACCCCGTTGGCCCACGCGATCGCCTTCTCCTCGTCGTCGAACTGCTGGAGCGTCACCACCGGTCCGAAGATCTCGTTCTGGCTCATCTCGTCGTCCTGGAGGAGACCGTCGATGACGGTCGGCTCGAAGAAGAACCCTTCCCGATCCACCCGCCGTCCGCCCGTGACGACCTTGGCATGGCCGGGGACCCGGTCGACCATACCGGTCACCCGGTCGAGCTGGTTGGGGTTGTTGAGCGGCCCATATGTGGTGTCCTCGTCGTAGGGGTCGCCAGTCACGGTGTCCCTGGCCACGTCGGCCAGGGCCTCGGCCAGATCGCGGTGCACTCCGGCCCCGGCGAGGACACGGGTCGATGCGGTGCAGTCCTGACCGGCGTTGTAGTAACCGGCTCCTGCGATCGCCGTGGCGGCGGCTTCGACATCGGCGTCGTCAAAGACGACTACCGGTGCCTTCCCACCCAGCTCGAGATGAACCCGCTTAAGGTCGGATGCCGCGGCGGCGGCCACTTCGGTCCCCGCTCGGACACTCCCTGTCACCGAGACGAGACGCGGGACCGGATGGGCCACCAGCGCCCGGCCTGTGTCACGGTCGCCGCAGATGACGTTGAACACACCGGGGGGGAGGAACTCGGCGGCGAGCTCGGCGAGGGCCACCGCGCTGGCCGGTGTGGTGTCCGAGGGCTTGAGGACCACGGTGTTACCGGCGGCCAGCGCCGGGGCGAACTTCCACACCGCCATCATCATGGGGTAGTTCCATGGTGCCACCTGGGCGCAAACCCCGATCGGCTCACGACGGATCGAAGACGTGTGATCGGCGAGATACTCCCCGGTGGACAGACCCTGGAGATGACGCGCCGCCCCGGCGAAGAATCGGATCTGGTCGACGCTGGGCGGCACCTCGTCGCCGAGGAAGGATCCATACGGTTTCCCGGTGTTCTCCACCTCGAGTCTGGCGAACTCCTCGGCCCTGGCCTCGAGTGCGTCTGCGATCTTGAGGAGGGCCAAACTCCTCTCCGACGGCGTCGTGTCACGCCAGCCGGGGAAGGCGGCCTCTGCAGCGCGGCAGGCCTCCTCGACGTCGGACTCCCGCGACAGCGGGGCCGTTGTGTACTCCTTGCCGGTGGCCGGGTTGATCACCGGTGACGTCTCGCCACTCAACGGCTCCCGGCGCTCTCCGGCGATGAAGTTGTAGAGGGTCTCCATGTCTTCTCCTTCTCGCAGGGAAGATAGACGACGGGAGCTCGGCGATGTCCGTGGTGGGGGCGGCCCGATGTCCTAAGACGCCGTGTCCTCGAGCTCGGTGAGGAACTCCGAGACCGCCCTCGCATTGTGACGCCGCCACATGGCGACGGGATCGAGCTCTTCTCTGGTGGGGATCTGGAGGGCGGCCAGGGTTGGGGAGATGACTTGGTGCTGGGACCTCGTCAGCGTCTGTGGCGACCGCCCGTCCGGCAGAGGAGCGCCACCTTGAGCAGGAAGCCGATACGGAGGTCACGGATAGTCTCAATAGGAATACTGATGACATCTCGATACCGGATCGGAATCGCCCTTCTGATCGCCGGGCTCGTCGGCTGTGGAGGTGAGACCGGTGGGGATACCGTCGTCCTCATAGCTGCCGCGGCCTCTCTCACCGACGTCTTCGCCGAGATGGAGCGGGTCTTCGAGTTGGAGCACCCGGACCTCGATCTGGTCGTCTCATATGGGGTCACGGTCAAGGCAACCGAGGTGGGAATCGTCGGCGGCTGAGCCGGGACTACCGGTTGACCATGTGGAGCGCCAGTGGCCCCAGCTTGTGCTCGAGGA
>JAKEHF010000021.1 GCA_022615295.1 Actinomycetota bacterium
CGACCGCCGCCTCGACCCCGGGGTCCTGGGTGGGTGTTTGGCGCTGGGTAACATGACGGGGCCGCCCCGGTGGGCGGCCCCTTCCAGCGTCGACTCTCGATCAGCTCCCGGTGACGTCGGTCACATGGGTGTGACCGTAACCCTCCGACTCCGGATGGCCATGCTCACCCAAGGTGAGGGCGAACTCCTCCTCCGGGGAGAGCACCAGACGGTGCCGGCCCATGATGGCGAAGTAGCCCAGACCGAGGACGAACCAGATGGCCACCCCGTAGACCCCGGGCAGGTAGGCCTCGTTGAGGAACAACGCCACCAGGGAGATCAGGGCGATGATCCCCGCCACGGCAGCCCCGGTGACACCAAGCGGGCTCCGATAGGGTCTGGTGATGTTGGGCATGTTCCTCCTGAGGAGGATGAAGGAGAGACACTGCATCGCATAGGCGATCACGGCGCCGAACACCGCCATTGTGAGGAGCGCCGCCGACACGTTGGCGCCGAACTCGGTCTCCTGTCCGCTCGCCCAGTCGTAGAGCACGGCCAGGCCGTATCCGCCGACGGCCCCCAGGACCAGCGCCAACCAAGGGGTCTTGCGCTTGCCATGGGTGATCGAGAGGAACTGGGGGAAGTACCCCGCTCGGGACAGCGAGTAGATGTTGCGGCCATAGGCGTAGATGATGGTGTGGAAGCTGGCGATCAGGCCTGAGAGCGCCACCAACCCCAACAGCGCGGCCCCTGCCCCTTCACCGAGCATCACCCGGAACCCGTCGAGGAGAGGCTCACCGGACGTCCGGATCTCCTCCGCCCCGGTGACCCCGGTGTTGAGGAACAGCACCAGGACCCCGGTGATGACCAGGGTGACCAGACCCCAAATGGTGGCCCTGGGCACGTCCCGTCTCGGGTCCATCGACTCCTCGGCAGCCAGCGGCAGCTCCTCGATCGCCAGGTAGAACCAGATGGCGAACGGAAGAGCGGCGAAGATCCCGGTGACCCCGAAGGGGAGGAACGAGGTCCCGCCGGCGTCTGGTGCGATGTTGCTGAGGTTCGAGGCGTCGAAGTTGGGTATCGCCATCACGTAGAACACGACAAGGACGCCCAGCGACAGGAGACAGATCGCCACCGTGAACCGCATCGTGGCCTCGATCCCGATGACGTTGAGACCGACGAAGATCACGTAGAAGATCGCCAGCCACACCAGCTCGTCGAGATCGACATTGATCAGCTCGGCGAACACCGGCCGGGCGTAGATCGCGGCGAAGGTCCCGACCACCGCCGTCGTCACCACGTACTCGATGTTCTCTCCGAGCCCGGTGATGAACCCACCCCAGGGGCCCATGGCAGACCGCCCGAAGGAGTAGGCGCCGCCGGTGTGGGGCAGTGCCGGGGACATCTCCGCGATCGAGTAGCAGAGCCCGAGATACATGACGGTGATCACCACCGTGGCGAGGAGGAGACCCCCGAAACCACCGACGTCCAGGCCGAAGTTCCACCCCGAGAAGTCGCCGGAGATGACTGCGGCCACCCCCAACGCCCACAGCATCCAGACGCCGGCGTGCCGCTTGAGACCCCGCTCCTGGAAGTACTCAGCGCGCACGTCGTGGTATGTGACGGAGCCGACCTTCTTCTCGGTCGACATAGGACTTGCCTCCTTTCGAAAGTGCCGCCGAGACTAGGAAATCGGGCCGGCCCCATGTCGCCGGGAACGACCGGTTTCTTGGCCGCATCACAACCACTCGAATGCCTAGCCTCGCCGCGTCTAGACAAGGAGCGTCGATGTCCGCCCTCAAGGGCATGATGAGCATCGGGGAGCTGAAGGCGGCCGCGGCCGCCGACGAGATCGACACCGTCCTGGTCGCGTTCACCGACCACTACGGACGGGTCCACGGGAAACGGATCGCCGCCGACTACTTCAACGAGGAGGTCGCAGATCACGGGACCCACGGCTGCGACTACCTCCTCACCGTTGACATGGAGATGGAGCCGATCCCGGGTTACCGCTATGCCAATTGGGAGCTCGGTTATGGCGACTTCCACATGGTCCCCGACCTGGCGACCTTGCGTCGCGCCGCCTGGCTCGACCGAAGCGCAATCGTCCTCTGCGACCTCATCGACCCCCGGACCCACGAACTGGTGGAGGTGGCACCCCGAACCATCCTCCGCCGGCAGGTCGAACGTCTCGCCGAGATGGGCTACGCGGCCAAGGCCGGGTCGGAGCTGGAGTATTTCATCTACGAGGACAGCTATCGGCAGGGGGCCGAGCTTCGCTACCAGGGCCTCACCCCGGCCGGCTGGTACATCGAGGACTACCACCTGCTCCAGGGGACCCGTGAGGAGGCCTACAACGCGGTGGTGAGACGTCATCTCCGCGACTCGGGGATACCCCCCGAGAACTCCAAGGGCGAGTGGGGGCGCGGCCAGCACGAGATGAACATCCGCTACGCCGGCGTCCTCGAGATGGCCGATCGCCACACCATCATGAAGCTGCTCATGAAGGACACCGCCGAGATCATGGGCAAGTCGGTGACCTTCATGGCCAAACCCGACATGAGCGAGGCCGGGTCGAGCTGTCATCTCCACGTCTCGCTGTGGAACGAGGGGGGCAATGCCTTCCCCGGCGACATGGTGGAGGGCCCGCTCCAGGTATCGGAGACCTTCCGCTGGTTCCTCGGCGGCTGGATGGCGCACTTCAACGACGTGATGCCCTTCTATGCGCCGACGATCAACTCGTATCGTCGGTATCAGGACCAGTCATGGGCGCCGACCCGGATCGCCTGGAGCCACGACAACCGGACCGCCGGGTTCCGCATAGTCGGCGAGGGCAACTCACTGCGTATCGAGTGCCGGATCCCCGGCGCCGACACCAACCCCTATCTGGCGTACGCCGCAGTGCTCGCCTCGGGGATGGACGGGATCAACAACAAGCTCGACCCTCCCCAGATATTCACCGGTGACGTCTACCTGGCCAGGGAGCTCCCCCACGTGCCCAAGACGCTCCGGGACGCCACCGACGGGTTCGCCGCGTCACAGCTGGTCAAACAGGCCTTTGGCGACCTGGTTCAGGAGCACTACACCCACTTCTTCAGGGTGGAGCAGGACGCCTTCGACAACACCGTCACCGACTGGGAGCGGTGGCGCTACTTCGAACGAATCTGATGGGCCGTCTCGACGGCAAGGTGGCATTGATCACCGGGGCCGGGTCGGGGATCGGTAGGGAGACGTCGCTCCTCTTCTCAGCGGAGGGGGCCCGGGTGGTGGCCGTGGACGTCAATCTCGAGGCGGCCCGGGACACGGTCGGCGACCTCGTCGGTGAGGGCATCGCCGTGCTCGCCGACGTCTCCAAGGACGCCGACTGCGCCGCCATGGTCGCCGATGCGGAG
>JAKEHF010000146.1 GCA_022615295.1 Actinomycetota bacterium
TTCCTCAACGGCTATCAGGTCGGATTCGCCAGCCTGCCGACGGAAGGCGTCGCGACCATGCCTTCCACCTTTCGCCCATCCACGGTGTCCAATCTGGTAGCTGATGCCATCGAGGTCGACGAAGAGAGCACGGTCATCGACGTCGGCTGTGGATCCGGGGTCCTCGCCATAATCGCCGCCAAGCTGGGAGCCAGAATTGTGTACGGCGTCGATGCCGCCGAAGGGACCGTCGAGGTCGCCGAAGCCAACGCGGCGGCGCAGGGTGTGGCCGATCGCACCCGGTTCTTCCAGGGCAGCGTCTTCGACCCCCTCCCCGAGGACATCGAGGCCGACCTGGTCATCGGCGACATCTCCGGCATCCCCGACACGGTCGCCCAGGTGTCGGGATGGTTCCCCTCAGGTCTGTCCGGAGGACCCACCGGAGCCGAGCTGCCGACGCGGATGCTGGAGGAGGCGAAGCGATTCCTGCGCAAGGGTGGGCGCGTGCTCCTCCCCACCGGGACCCTCCAGGACGAGCGAACCATCCTCGAGCGGGCACGGAGTCTCTTCGGATCGATGCGTCAGGTCACGGAGCGGGCAATCCCCCTGCCCACACCCCTCGCCGAGCATCCCGAAGTGCTCAGGCTGATCAAGGAGCGTCTCATCGAGGTGACGCAGCGGGGCAGCCGTTATCTGTGGACGGCCCGGGTCTGGGAGGCTCGGGTCTAGCTGATCCAGTCCTCGAGCGGGATCCCCAGACCGTCGGCGATCCGATTGGCGTAGGCGTAGTAGGCGGTGACCTCGACGATGTGGAGGATGTCGACGTCGTCGAATCCCGCCTGCCGCAACACGGTCACGTCGCCCTGCTCCATCTCCCAAGGGGTTCGGGTCAGCTTGAGCGCGTACCTCAGCATGGCGAGACGACGCTCCTCGAGACCGGCCGTCTCGAAGTCGGCTTCGATCCGGTCAGCCAGGTCGTCGTCTCGCAGCAATCGGCGCAGACCGCGCCGATGATGCACCACTCAGTAGTGGCAATCGTTCGCCTGGGAGACGATGAGGGCGATCATCTCCCGGTCGACCTTGCGCAGACCAGAGGTGCCGCTCATCGCTTGGCGGTACAACCGGTCGTGGGCATCGAGACTCCCGACGTCAAGGGCATGGATCCTCATGATCCAGTCGACCCGGCCCCATCTGGGATCCGTCACCCGCGATCTCAGATCGGCGAGCTCGCCCTCCCATTCGTCCTCGGGCGGAGTCTCGATGTAGGGCACCGGTCAGTTGGAGAACGTGACGCTGAAGGCGGGCGCCCAGCGGCTGACCACACGGCCATAGCACTCGCCGGCCCGGAGCATGTCACCGGAGGCCAGGGCGGAAACAGACTCCCGAACCAGGTCGCAGGAGTCGTCGAAGACCACCTCCTGGGGATCGAAGAGGTCGGAGACCTCGGCATAGTCCAGCTCGACCATAGACTCGTCGTGGAATGGCGAGAGCCAGTCGATCAGCTGGGCCAGCTCCTCGGCAGGTGCCTGGAACGCGCCTAGCTTGAGGAGGACCTCGTGGGCCTCCTCGGCGCGTCGGCGTGCGGTCATGATCGGGGTGCGGTAGCGGAGGCGGGGGCCATGAGGGCCTTCGTACAGGGTCTTCTCCCGGGGCTCGAAGAGCACGAACCACCGTACGGGGACGTGCCAGGCCGAGGTGAGGACATGGGAACGATGGGAGGGATAGTCGCGGTGGTAGGAGCGGAGCTCGCGATCGGCGGCGCGTGCCGCTTCCTCGGGGACGAGACCCGCACCCATCCCGCGGAATGCTGTGGCGAAGGCCACGGTGGACTCGAGCACCCGGAGTCTGAGGTTGGCCGGGCACACCAGCCGCCGGCCCTCCCAATCGACGAGCAGATCGGCACCGCCATCCTCCTCGGTGAGGATGCCGTAGCTGTGGAGGAACCCGGGCACCGGCTCCCGTGACGGAGTGGCTCGTGGGGAGTAGACCCTGAGGTGCGCCGTCTTGGTCACGACGACATGCTGGCACAAAGGCTCGCCAAGTTCACCGGGGCGGAAGAACCCTGTCAGCGGTAACATCCTCCTCGGTTGCACCCGGTTGCGGATAGGAGGTCGACGCCTTGAAGGTGTTCGATGAGGTGGCCAAGGAGGGTCACGAGCAAATCCTCTTCGGCCACGACACGGTATCTGGCCTCAAGACGATCATCGCCATACACAGCACGGCTTTGGGTCCCGCATTAGGCGGGACCCGCTTTTTTCCATACCAAACCGAGCAGGACGCCCTCGAGGACGTCCTCAGACTCTCCAAGGGGATGAGCTACAAGGCGGCCGCGGCAGGGCTCGATCTCGGTGGGGGAAAGGCGGTGATCATCGGCGACCCTCGAGCCGACAAGTCGGAACGGCTGTTCAGGGCGTTCGGCCGAATCGTCGACTCCCTCCAGGGCCGGTACATCACCGCAGAGGACGTCGGGACGACGACCAGCGACATGGACATCGTGCGACGTGAGACCAGGTGGGCCTTGGGCAACTCCGTCGCCCTCGGTGGCTCGGGGGATCCATCACCGATAACTGCCCGCGGGGTGTTCGCGGCCACCAAGGCCGTGGCCCAGAAGCTGTGGGGCACGCCTGACGTCGCCGGCCGCAAGTTCGCGGTGCAGGGTGTCGGCAAGGTCGGCTCGGCCTTCGTCCAGCTCCTCGTCGAGAATCGAGCTGAAGTGGTGGTCTGCGACTCGTACTCGCCGGCAATCCAGACTGCGGTCGCCAAGTACGGGGTCACCTCCGTGGATCCCGCGGACATCCACAAGGTCGAGTGTGACATCTTCTCCCCTTGTGCCCTGGGGGCAACTCTCAACGAGTCCACCATCCCCGAGCTCAACTGTGTGGCCGTGGTCGGCAGCGCCAACAACCAACTCGCCGCCGAGAAGGACGCCGAGCGCCTGGCGGATAGGGGCATTCTGTACGCCCCCGACTTCGTGGTCAACGCCGGTGGTCTGATCAACGTCTACGACGAGCTTCACGGATACTCGCGGACTCGTGCCCTGTACCGGGTGGATCAGATCTTCGAGGCCACCATGAACATCCTCGACACGGCGGAGAGGGAAGGGATCAACCCCAACGAGGCGGCAGAGCGGGTGGCCGAGGAGAGGATCCAGCAGATAGGCGATCTGCGAAGGTTCCGTCGTAGCGGCGACGACCGGAACTGACATGGACTCGATGGACCCCAGCCTGGACCACCGGGAGCTCGGGCTGACCGACGAGCAGATCATCGAGATGTACCGGCTGATGCTCATGGCCCGCCGCGTGGACGATCGGATGTGGGCCCTGCAA
>JAKEHF010000147.1 GCA_022615295.1 Actinomycetota bacterium
AGATCTGACCGACCTCGATCACCTCTTGGGTGACGCCAGGGCCCTCCTCGAGGAGACGAATGCCCTTGAGACGAAGCTCGTCGGCGACCTTCTCGAAGGCCTCCCCGGGGGCCTCGACGTCCTCCAGCTCCTGCTGGACCTCGGCCATGGTCAGGAATCCGCGATGGTTCCCCCGCTTGACCAGACCGCTGGTTACCCGAGCGAGATCCTCTGTCATTGGTACCCGAGAGACCGCCTCTCTTGCTGTAAAGCTATCAACTCCCTGAGTGAATCGGAATGGGCGTCGCTTCCAGGGGTCAGCGTCTCGATCCGCCCCTCCAGGACGTCGATCCGATCGTCGAGACGTCTCATCTGGAGAAGCCGAGCCAGATCCTCCCAATCGGGCAGGGGTCTTTCATCCATGACCAGAGAGAGGAGGAGGTTGCGAACCGTGGGGTCGGCCACGGCGGCCGGGTCGATCCCCTCCGCCAGGGCCAGGAACCCGTCCTTGAGCCGGACATCCCTGAAGTCGTCGGCCTTCACCTCGGAGCGGCGATCGGGGTCGGCGACCAGCACCCGCAACAGCCCTGACTCGAAACGGTCGAGCGGGAGGTCCCCCTTGGCCGTAGCCCCGGTGGAGGCGGTGGAGCGGCCGGCCACCGCCCGCTCCACTGTGACCATGTCGACGCCGATCAGCCGGGCCACATAACGGACGTACTCACTCCGGGCGATCTCGTCGTTGACCCGGCGCACCTGGGCGGCGGCCGCATGGAGGGCACGGGCCCTCCCCTCCGGCCCACCGAGGTCGTGTCGGGCCACCTCGTGCTCGATGCGATGCTCGAGGAGGGGTCGAGCCTCCTTCACCGACTGGAGCAGCTCCTCCGAACGTCCCTGCTGGACCAGGTCTGCGGGGTCGAGCCCGTCGGGCATGACCGCCACTCGCAGGTCGAGATCGAGCCGGAAGGGCGACTCCAGCTCGTCGCTCCTCAACGCAGCCTTCTCTCCGGCGGCGTCGGAGTCGAAGGCGAGCACCACGCGCTCGGTGAACCGTCGCAACAGGTCGAAATGACCGTCCCCCAGCGCGGTGCCACAGGTCGCCACGGCCGTATTCACCCCTGCGAGATGCATGGCGATCACGTCGGTGTAGCCCTCGACCACGACCGCCTCCCCCTCGGAGCCAATGGCCTGACGGGCCCTATCGAGCCCGAAGAGGAGCCGCGACTTGTGATAGACGACCGAGTCGGCCGAGTTGACATACTTGGCCTCTGGGTTGTTGGTGGCCCTGGGGTCGACACCGTCGACGCGACGTCCGCCGAACCCGACGGGGTCACCCCTGACATCGTGGATCGGGAAGAGGAGCCGGCCCCGGAACACGTCGAACAACCCGTGACGCCCCCGGCGGGCCAACCCGGCGTCGAGCATGGCCCTCTCCCCCACCCCACCGGTGCGTAGGGTCTTGGTCAGGGTGTCCCAGTCCATGCCGGCGAAACCGATCCTCCACTCGTCGATGACCGACACCTCGTAGCCACGTGATCGGAGATAGGCCCGCGCCGGCCCGGCGTCGGGCGACCGCTTGAGACGGTCGTGGTATACCTCGACGGCCCTCCGGATGGCATCCACGGCCTCGGCCCTCCTCCCGCTCCGCTGCGCCTGGTCCGGCTCCTGGGTGAGGGTGATTCCGGCCCGACGAGCCAGGATCTCCATGGCGTCGGCGAAACCGACACCCTGGGTCTTCTCCACGAAGGTGAAGACGTCGCCACCCTCTCCACACCCGAAGCAGTGGTAGAGGCCCTTCGCCCTGTCCACCGACATCGACGGTGTCTTCTCCTCGTGGAAGGGGCAGATCGCCATGAAGCTGCGGCCCGTCTTCTTGACCTTGGTCACCTCCGAAACCAGGTCGACGATGTCTGTGGCGTCACGGACCCGGTCACGGTCGGCGGCTTCTGCCATGACGGCGATCTTACGGACGGTGGTGCTGCTTCAGGTCAGCCGGCGACGGCTACGAAGTCGAGCGTAAGGGTGACCTCGTCGTCCACACCGGCCACGCTGGCCACCTGTGCGATGTCGATCCCGAACTCGGAGCGGAGCACCACGGCTGTGGCCGTCCCACTGATGGTGGCGTCGTCGACAAAGGTGACCGTCAGGTCGAAGGTCACCTCCTGGGTGGTCCCCTTGATGGTCAGGTCCCCCACGACCTGGGCCGTGACCGTCTCCCCGACGGACACCGTGGTTGGGAGGCCATCCACCGAGGTCGGCTGGAAGCTGATGAACTCGAACTCGTCGGATGCCGAGTTGAGCACCACCGGGCCGCGGACCTGCCGGTCCCTCGTCGACGAATCGGTCTCGAAGGTGCGGGCGTTTATCAGGATCTCGGAGAACCTGACGGTGCCGAGATCGCCGGGGTCGAAGGCCACCTGACCGGCTACCTCGCTGGTGACGCCGGCCACGTGGTTGGGGCTTCCCCGGAGTATCTCGTCGACCTCATAGGTGGCGGTGCTCTGCGCAGGGTCGATGACGAAGGCGGTCGAATCGCCACCGGCCACCGTCGTCTCCGGCGCCGACGGCGTCGTCGCCCCGCCGGTGGTCGTGGAATCATCGGCAAGCGGCGGAGTGGTCAATTCGGTGGACGGTTCACCGCTCCCACCGGCGAACCAGAGCCATGCCGCCCCGGCGCCGACGACGAGCACGACGATGCCCAACCCCAAGAGGAGCCATCTTCTCATGTGACCACCATGGCGGAATTATGCCGAAGGCCCGTCAACGTCGGGTAAATCACGCCAGCTTCTTCTCCAGATGCTCCACGAGACGGTCCATCGACACCCGATCCTGGCTCATGGTGTCCCGGTCCCGGACGGTCACCGCATGGTCATCGAGGCTCTCGAAGTCGACGGTGACCGCATAGGGGGTCCCGATCTCGTCCTGACGTCGGTAGCGACGGCCGATCGACTGTGTGGTGTCGAGCTCGACCATCCATCTCCTCCTCAGCTCGGCGGCGATCCTCTGAGCGGGCTCGATCAGCTCTTCCTTCTTGGAGAGGGGGAGCACCGCCACCTTGTACGGGGCCAGCCGGTGGTCGAGGCGCAGGACCACACGGGTCTCGTCGTGGACCGTCTCGGTGTGATATGCGTCGATGAGGAAGGCGAAGGTGGTCCTGGTCGCCCCGGCCGCCGGCTCGATCACGTAGGGGAAGATCCGCTCCTCGGTGTCCGGGTCGTAGTAGCGGAGGTCCTCACCCGAGTGCTCCTGGTGCTGGCGGAGGTCGAAGTCGGTGCGGTTGGCGATCCCCTCCAGCTCATCCCAACCCCAGGGAAAGAGATAGTCGACGTCGGCGGTCATTGCCGAGTAATGGCTCAGCTCCTCTTCGCCGTGGTGCCGGAGCCGGAGATGTGCGGGATCGATCCCCAACCCGGTGTACCAGGACATCCGTTGCTCGACCCAGTACTCGAACCACGCCTCCGCCTCCCCCGGACGGCAGAAGTACTCCATCTCCATCTGCTCGAACTCCCGGGTGCGGAAGACGAACTGGCCTGGGGTGATCTCGTTGCGGAAGGACTTGCCGATCTGGGCCACGCCGAAGGGAAGCTTGAGACGGTTGGTTCTCCGGATGTTCTCGAAGTTGATGAAGATCCCCTGGGCCGTCTCGGGTCGCAGATAGACCAGGTTCTCGTCGTCCTCCACGGGGCCCATATGGGTGCGGAACATCAGGTTGAAGTTGCGGGCCTCGGTGAAGGTTCCCCGCATCCCGCAGTTGGGGCAGACATCGGGGTCATCGAGCTTGTCGAGCCGATGACGTGCGTTGCAGTTGCGACATTCGACGAGGGGGTCGGTGAACACCTCCTCGTGACCCGAGGCTCGCCACACCTCACGGGCCTGCAGGATCGCCGAATCCAGCCCGACTATGTCGTCTCGCTCCTGGACCATGGCCCTCCACCACTGGTCCTTGACATTTCTGAGCAGCTCCACCCCCAGCGGCCCGTAGTCGTACGCCGAGCGCAGCCCCCCGTAGATCTCCGAGGACTGGAAAACAAAACCCCGCTTCTTGGCGAGGTTGGAGATCGTTTCGAGACTGACCTGGGTCATCTGCGGGGGGCAACGGTGGTCGGGGTGGCCGGCTTAGTCAATCCGGACCCCCGATCTGTCATCCGCACCGCCGAACCGCCGATCCCGTGTCTGATAGTCGAGCACGGCCTCGAGGAGATGATGACGATTGAAGTCGGGCCAGAGCACCCCAGGGAAGCTGAACTCGGCGTAGGCGGATTGCCAGAGGAGGAAGTTGGAGAGCCGGTGCTCGCCCGACGACCGTATCACGAGGTCGACGTCGGGCATGTCTCGCAGATACATCGCCGCAGACAGGGCGGCCTCGTCGATCTCCTCAGGCCGGAGGTCCCCTGCGGCCACTCGCCTGGCCACCTCGGAGGTCGCCGAGACGATCTCCCGTCTGCTCCCGTAGTTGAAGGCGAACACCAGGTCGAGCCTGGTATTTGCCTCGGTGAGACTCTCCGCCTCGGCCATGTGTCTGCGGTTGCGATCCGGGATCCGGGGGTCGGCCATGTCCCCTGCAAAGCGCATCCGCACCCCTTGGGCATGGAGGTCGTCACGACGACGTGTGAGCAGGTCCTCGTTGAACCACAT
>JAKEHF010000148.1 GCA_022615295.1 Actinomycetota bacterium
ACCAGGGCCTCGAGCCCCAGGTCCGAGATCAGAGGTCCCGCGGGATCCTCTCCGTTCGCGGTGACGATGGCTGCGGGGCCCACGCCGGCGATCTTCACTTCCCGGATGGCCGCCTCTGCAGACTTCTTGCCGTCGAACATCACAGCGTCGACCCAACCCCCCAAGGCGGCCTCAAAGGCCGCCTCGAGACCGGAGGGCACGTCGAGACGGCTCATGAGGTCGCCCATGGCCCCGGGCGTCGACACCAGGAGCTCCCTGACTCCCGTGTCGAGGGTGGCGCCGATCGCCTCGACCCGGGCCTGGGCCGAGGCGACGGCCACCTTGGCGTCGGCGAGGCCATGCTCCATCTCGGTCCATGACTCCTGGTCCCGCATCCTCTCCTCGGAGACGGCCCGGTAGGTCGCCTGGAGGGCACCTACCGCGGCGTCCATGTCCTGAACCTCGACGTTGAGGTCGGCGATCTCGGCGGTCTCAGCCTCGAGCCTGGAGACCAGGACCTCGAGACGGTGCTCGATGGAGGTGATCTCGCGTCTGTCCCGGGTCATGGCGTCCTCGAGGGCGCTCAGCTCGCCGCGGGCCGCGGCAAGGGCCCCCTCGGGCATCAGCGAGGCCTGAGTGGCCAGCGAGCGCTCGGTGTCCTCGATGGTCCGGAACCGGGTCTCCGCCTGCTCCACCAGGGATACCAGCCCCTCGAGCGTGGCGGCCAGGGCGGCCAGCTCGGAGTCGATCTCGGCGGTCTCTGTCTCGAGGTCGATGGCCCTCTCCTCGGAGAGCTGTGCCCGACCCAAGCGGGCCCGTCTTCTCTCTCTGGCCACCGAACCGATCCGACGCAATCGCTCCAGGGTCGTCTCGAGCAGGGCCGCCGCCGTGGTGTCACGGTCGAGCTCGGTGCCCGTCTCATCCGACTCCCTGCGAAGACGCAACAGGTCGGTCTCGAGGGTCTCGAGCGCTGCCTGGTGGCCGGTGATGGCCTTGACCAGACCGGCGCGCTCCGCTGACGCAGTCTCCAGCTCCTCGTCGAATCGGATGATGGTTTGGCTCCCGAGATAGAGCCGGAGGGCGACCACCTCGGCTTTGAGGGAGTCGTAGCGCTCGGCGGCCCGGGCCTGACGCTTCAGCGGCCGCATCTGTCTGTTGAGCTCCCCGAGGATGTCGCCGAGACGGAGCAGGTCCTCTGCCGTGCGCTCCAGACGGCGTTCGGCTCGCTCCTTGCGGCGACGGTGCTTGAGGATCCCAGCCGCCTCTTCGATCACCGCCCTGTTGTCCTCGGGAGAGGCGCCCAACACCTCGCCGATCTCCCCTTGACCGATGATCAAATGCTGATGACGCCCCACTCCCGAGTCGGAGAGTAGGTCCTGGATGTCGAGGAGCCGGCAGGGCAAGCCGTTCAACTCGTAGTCGCTGGATCCGTCCCTGTAGAGCCGGCGGGTGAACGACACCTCGTCGAGGTCGAGGTCCATCTCCCGGTCGGCGTTGTCGATGAGCAGGACCACCTCGGCCCTGTTCAGGGCGGGCCGGGTGGCGGTCCCGGCGAAGATCACGTCCTCCATGCGGGTCGTACGCAACGTCTTGGGCGACTGGGAGCCGAGCACCCAGGAGAGGGCGTCGACGAGGTTCGACTTGCCGGAGCCGTTGGGACCGACGACGACGGTCACCCCGGGTCGGAACTCGAGACGGGTTCGGTCCGCGAACGACTTGAACCCGGTCAACTTCAGGGATTTGAGGTACACAGCTCTTCTACCTGGCGAATGACAACACTGTGATTACCGGGTCAGGCTAACAAGACCAGCCCTCACACCTGGCACATGGGGCAGTAATGGGTGGACCGGCCCCTGAGGACGATCCGTTCCACGACCCCGCCGCATCGGGGGCAGGGCTCCCCCTCCCGCCCGTACACCGCGAGCCGGTCCACGTTCTCACCCGCCGCACCGTCGGGGAGGAGATAGGCGAGGTCGTCGAGAGTGGTACCACCGACCTCGATCGCCTCGGAGAGGACCAAGGTCATCGCCTCGGCGAGAGCGCCGGCGCGACCTGGTCCGACCTCCCCACCGGGGGTGAGGGGATGGATCCTGGCGTGATGGAGCACCTCGTCGGCGTAGATGTTCCCCAAACCGGCAACTATGGCCTGGTCGAGGAGGAGCGCCTTGATGGGGGCTGTCCTCCCGGAGAGACGCGTCGCCAACTCCTCGGCCGTCGGCGGGGAGACCCAGAGGTCGGGCCCGAGACGTGCGATCGGCGAGCCGGCGATCTCGTCCTCGTCGACCACCGCCAAGAAGCCAAACGTACGGGGATCGATGAACCGGACCTCGGTGCCGTCGTCGAGGACGATGACGACGTGGGTATGGGGCGGGCTCTCGGTGTCAGGGTTGGCCAGACTGAAACGGCCCGACATACCGAGATGGGCGATCAGTCTCTGACCGTCGTCGAGATCGGCGACCAGGAACTTCCCGTGACGAGCCAAGCTCTCGAACCGTCGCCCCATCAGACGTGTTTCCACTTCATCCGTCGAGGCGTTGAGCCTCGCCGTGCGGGGGTGACGCACCGTGACTCCGGCCACCCTGCGCCCCACCATGGCGCTCTCCAGGTGTCTCCTCGTGATCTCGACCTCTGGGAGCTCAGGCAAGTCTTCTCGGGGTAGGGGCCATTACGGTAACGAGCCGATGCGGATACTCCCTCGCACCTTCTCCCAGGTGCTCAACGATGCCTTGACCTCGCTGGCCCGGATCTGGAAGCCGCTCGTCTCCACCTCGGTCTTGGTCTTTCTACCGGCCGGTGTGATCACCGTCACCGTCTTCGCGATGACCGGAGCCAGTGAGTTCCTCAGGGTCGTCTTCGACGACCCCGGTTATCTGGAGACACTGCCACGAGACGTCTTCCTCGACCTGGCGCGTCCCTTCCTCGTCGCTGCCCTGATCGGTCTGGTCGTCCAGGGCTTGGTGACCTTGTATGTGTATCTGTGCTGTCATCGCATCGCCATCGTCGACATCCAGGGCGGTTCGCCCGACGCCCCCCAAGCCAGGCGGGAGGCGTTGCGACGGATACCCAAGACATTCGTCGCCGGGCTCCTTGCCGCCCTGCTCGTCGCGGCCCTCATCCTTGCCGCGATCATGGTCTGGACACTCCCCCTGGCCACGGTGGGCACGCCCAACGCCACCAGCCTGCTCATCGCCCCGGTCCTGCTCGCCGCCCTCCTCGTCCCCGGGGTGTGGCTGGCCGTCTCCTTCTCGATGCTCACCCCGGTGATGGCGGTCGAGAGCAGGGGGATCTTCGCCGCCCTGGAGCGGAGCCGGGCCCTGGTGAGACGGCGATGGTGGCCCACCTTCGGCTTCCTGGTACTGGTCGGTCTTCTCGGGTCGGTGGCGACTCAGCTCATACAGCTGGTGGCGGTGCCCCTGGCCACGGTCGGTGGTGTCGAACCTGGCCTCCTCCTCGTCTCCCTCCTCGGTCTCGCCGCCCAAGGCCCGATAGTGGCCGCCATGGGTGCCTCGTACACCCACTGGTACGTCGATCTACGCTCCCGTGTCGAGTCGCTGATGCGGGATCAGCTCTGATCGAGACCTTGCAGGGCGATCCGAGCTGCCTCCTGCTCCGCCTCCCTCTTGGACTTGCCGACCCCGGTCCCGTTCACCTGACCGTCGATGACCACCCTCGCCAGGAAGCGGCGGTCGTGATCGGGGCCCGAGCCCTCGACCTCATAGCCCGGTCTTCGACCGGTTCGAGCGAGCTCCTCCTGCAGACGGGTCTTGTAGTCCTTGACCCCGGGTCGTCTCGACCTCTCGGCGAGCTTCGACGACCAGAGACCCACGATGACCGGGGTCACTGCCTCCACGCCACCATCGAGATAGACGGCGCCGAGTATGGCCTCGACGGCGTCGGCCAGTATGGAGTCCTTGCTCCGGCCGCCTGTCCGCTCCTCCCCGATGGCCAGCTCGATGTGCTCTCCCAACTCGAGTCTGGCGGCGATCTCCGCCAGTGTGGGACGGCTGACCACGGCGGCACGGACCTTCGCCATCTGCCCCTCGGCCAGATGGGGGTAGTTGCGAAAGAGCAGGTCCGTTATCACGAGCTGGAGCACCGCGTCACCCAGGAACTCGAGCCTTTCGTTGTCGTTCCGGGCCGGATCCTCGGCGCTCACCGAGCGATGGGTCAGGGCCAGTCTTAGGAGGAGCGGGTCCTCGAAGACGTATCCGAGCCGTTCCTCGAGCGTCATCCCAACTGCTCGGCGATACGACCCGGCAGATCGCGTTCGGCGCCGTCGGAGGCCATGGTCAGGGCGTTGGCTATCGCCACGCGGCTCGAGGAGCCGTGGGCGATCACCGTCACCCCCCTGACACCAAGGAGCTGGGCGCCGCCATACGTCTCCGGGTCGAGACGGTCACGCACCGCGGCCAACGCCGGTAGGACCTGCTGTTGGACGTCTGGAGGCAGCGACAGGACCGCCTCCATCACGTATTGGGAGACGAGACGCCCCGTCCCCTCGGTCGTCTTGAGGAACACGTTCCCGGTGAACCCGTCGGTCACCACCACGTCGGTGCGGTCGGTGGCGACGTCGCGACCCTCGATGTTTCCCACGAAGTTGAGTGGCCCCGCCTCGAGTAGGTCGTAGGCCTTCCGCTCAAGGTCGCGGCCCTTGCCCTTCTCCTCCCCGTTGGACAGTAGACCGACCCGGGGTCGTCTGACGCCGAGGAGGATCTGGGCGGCCACCGACCCCATGATGGCGAACTGGACGAGCTGTTCCGGGGTGACCTCCGGATTGGCCCCGGAGTCGAGGACGAGGGTCGGTGACCCCGGGGTGGGGAATATCGAGGCGATGGCGGGTCGAATCACCCCACGGATGCGCCCGATGATGATGGCCGCCGCCGCCATGGCCGCCCCGGTAGACCCGGCGCTGACCATCCCACCGACCGTTCCGTCGGCGACAAGACCGGCGCACACACTGATCGAGGAGCCCGGCTTCTCCCGCAGGGCCCGGGCGGGGTCGTCGCCCATGGCGATCACCTCTGGGGCATCGACCACACCGAGATCCGACCCCAACCGCTCCAACTCGGCCCGGATCACGTCGCCCTGCCCGACCAGTACCACTTCGACCCCACGGCGGCCCGCCTCGACCGCGCCGGCCACGGTCTCCGTCGGGGCGTGGTCGCCCCCCATTGCATCGAGGGCGATACGGGCCAAATGCGTCAGCCGGTCTC
Source organism: Actinomycetota bacterium (assembly GCA_022615295.1). GTDB lineage: Bacteria > Actinomycetota > Acidimicrobiia > Spongiisociales > ZC4RG35 > ZC4RG35. Next base: position 5,193 of record JAKEHF010000148.1, read on the forward strand.
TATCACTTCACGACCCGCATAGGTGCCGCACTCACGACACGCCCGATGGGGGAGCTTGGGCATGCCGCACTGGGGGCAGGCAGCCATCGTCGGCGCAGGCACCTTCCACGCCGCCTTGCGACGGCGGGTCCTCGAGCGCGACATCTTCTTCTTTGGCACCGCCATCAGGAGCCACTCCTTGGGGGATCGAACAGGTCTTTCAGGACCGTGAACGGGGATTCCGGCTCGTCTCCGTGCCCGTCACAGGGGTCCTCATTCAAGTCGGTCCCGCAGATTGGGCAAAGTCCCCTGCACCCGGGACGACAAAGAGGCGCCAGGGGCACGGCCAGGGACAACTCGTCACGGGCCGGGCCGGCGAGGTCGACCACGCCGGAGACGATGGCGTAGCCGTCCTCGTCGGGGATCCGGGAGAAATGACGATCCCCGTCGGCCTCCAGGGTCTCGGTCCAGGGGGTGAGACATCTCACACACACCAAGTCGGCCTGGGCGTTGACGGTGAACCGGGCCTGGACCCCGTCGACGGTGCCGGTGACCACCCCGGTGAGGAGGAGGGGGCCGTCCACGGACGCATCCGCGATACGAAGCCGGACCGGGATGGTCCCGGTGACCACCCGGCTCCGCTCAGGATGGCCGACCAGATCATCGACCTTGAGCACCAGATCCATGGATCATCCTCCAAGGTCCAACGGTCCCCAGAGGGGGACCCCGGGGGCGGCTAGATCGGCACGTCGGGCGGTTTGGGCCTCGCCCGATGCAGCTCGTCCCTGGCCCCCTGGATCTGGCTGAGGATCGCACCGAGAAGATGCTCGACACGCTCCAAGCTCTTCTCGATG